>JBFHWZ010000010.1:0-25407 GCA_041599235.1 Candidatus Woesearchaeota archaeon
ATCACTGCACAAGTAGTTGACGGGCCCTTTACCAGACAAGCAAACTTCACTGCAACAGTCTTGCCAGTCAATGATGCGCCGTTCCTCAGCTTTAACGGCACTTTTCCCAACATCACCATAGCAGAAGACACCTATGATGACACTATCAATATGTCATTGTACTTCTCAGACATTGACGGCCCAAGCCCAATACAATACAGTGTCAGCGGCAATCCTAACGTGACAGCGCAATTTATTGTCATGAACACAACCACGCTCATGAACATTTCTTCAACTAATAATTATACAGGCGTGTTCACGTTAACTATAACTGCATCAGACACTATCAATAGCACCAACATCACAACCTTGATGAACGTGACAGCAGTCAATGACGCACCATTCTTCAGCCCTGCTTTACTGAACCAGACAACTGAAGTACTGCAGCCATTCTTATACGACATTAATGCAAGCGATGTTGATATTGGCGATGTGCTGACCTTCTTTGACAACAGCACACTGTTCACTATTGGCGCAGCAGACGGCCTGATCAACTTCACGCCAGCAAGCATTGGCACGCACATCATCAACGTGACTGTCTGCGACAATTCAGGAGCAGCAAACAACTGCACCGCAGACACCTTTACCTTAAGCATAACTGACATGACGCCGCCAGTGCTTAATGCATTGACTGAACCAACAGACCCAAGCACCTATGGGGCAGGAATAGTCTTTAACTGGACAGCAAACATCACTGACTTTTCAGGCGTTGACACAGCAACCTTACAGCTGGGCAGCACTAATTATTCAGCAACAAATGCAGGAGATATCTGGACAGCCAATATCACTGGCTTGAGCGGTGGCTTCTACCTATACCAATGGTTCTTCAATGACACCTTTGGAAACATGAACATGAGCCCAGTCTTTAACTGGACCCTTAACCCAGCAGCAAGCACAGTTAACTTAACCATCAACGGAACAGACGGCAATGTAACCATCAACGCAGGCAGCACCTTACCCTTACTGGCAGCAGCAGGCCAGCCAGGATTTGTACAAATCTATGTAAACGGCACACAAGTCGGCAATGGCACAAGCCCATTAACAATTAATTACACATTCAACATGTTCGGCACTGAGAATGTGACTGCAGTCTATCCAGCAAATGCTAACTACACAGCAAGCTCAGACACGCACTACGTCTTTGCAGTCGATTTGGCACAGCCAGTTTTAACAGCAATCTCAGTACCAAATGCGACAGAAACATATGCAGAAAATGAAGAATTTACCTTTGGCACCAACTGGACTGACAACGTAGCCGTTGATATTGTGCTCTTTGAATTTGATGGCTTGAACTTAACACCAGACCCAAGTGGCTCAATATTCCAATATGAGTTTGATATGACTTTGCCAGGCGGCAACCACTCATTCAGATGGTATGCCAATGATACTTCAGGCAACTTAGCAGTTACTGCGCTCTTTAACTTCACAGTGCTTCCAGATACTCCGTCGTTTAATTTTGCCTTCCTGCTAAATGATACAGTAACGTATCCAGCATCAGTTAATGCAAGCTGTTCGCCGCTTGGCTCAAATCAGATACCGACAACTCAATTTACTGTAAGCATGACTCGAAACGGCACTGCTATAAGCAATCCTGATGAGTTCCCAGCACTAGCAGCAGGAACATACAACTACACATGCACAACTGCAGGCAATGCTAACTATACTGCTGGCAGTGTTGATCACACAGTAACCATTAACCCAGCAGTTGGCGCAGTGAACTTGCTCTTGAACGGTATTGATGGCGACTTGGTTATTGCACAAAACCAGACTGTTAACCTCTCAGGTGTAGCAGTAACGCCAAGCACAGGCTTCCTAGAGCTGTTCAATAACGGAACCTTGCTTGTATCAGGCGCTGGTTCAGTTTCAAATGTCTTTAATTTCACCTCAACAGGTGTGTTCCCAATACTCTTGCAGATGAATGGCACGCAGAACTTCAGCGCAGCAAGTGAAACACACAATGTCATTGTCACAACTGGCTCAAGCATTTTGAAATTCAACATACAACCGCCATCAGGCAGCTTATTGAACCAGTCATTCTTTGACTTGAGCTTTAACACAACCAACACAACCAGCTGCAGATGGTCATTAACAGATCAAGCACATGCAGCAATGAGCAATAACTTTGCACCAGCAAGCGGTCAGTTCCATAACGCAACAGTTACTGGCCTGTCACTTGGCCTGAACTCAGTCTATGCTGCCTGCACTAACGAAACAGCAGCAACAAATACTGATTTAGTCTACAACGTAACCAACATCATTGAAGGCAGCACCTTTACAGGCAGCACAGCAACCAACAGCATTATCACTGGCAGCAGCTCAGTAACAGGCGGCAGTACGTTAGTCAGTACTAATGTAACTTCAAGCAGCACAGTCATCAACTCAGCACTAACCACAACTGCAGTAACTAACTCATTTGTGAACAACAGCATCCTGACCGGTTGTACGGTTATCAACTCAACAGTCAAGAACTACTTGGGAACTAACTGTGTCTTAATCAACACGTTTGTTGACCCGCCAACACCAAGCAATGACTTAACAGGCTCAACCATCACGGGCGGCCAAGTGATGCGCAGCAATGTAACCTACAGTACGTCAACCAACAGCAATATCTTTGACAGCACCATCAACAACAGCATTATCACTGACTCAACACTTACCAATGTAACTGCATTCAATTCAATCTTTACCAATTCAATACTGGTCAATGTGACCAGCTTTAACAGCAATGTCACTAACTCACAATTTGCAGATACAATCATTACTAACGCAGTTATTGGCAGCAATATCATCACCGCAGGAACAATTGTGATGACCAATGGCAGTGTCTACAATGCATCACTATCAGGATCACTTAACCTGACAAACGTATTGAATGCTGCACCAGTAGCAGGCTTTACGTTCAGCCCAAGCAGCCCAACAACTGCAACTACCATCACCTTTACGTCAACCAGCACTGATGTGAACATTGGCAGCTTGCTCAACGACTCAATCACGCACTACTGGGACTTTGGCGACGGAACAAACGCAACAGCAACCAACCCAACCAAGCAGTACAGCTCAACAGGCAGCAAAACAGTAATCCTTACAGTAACAGACACCTTTGGCAAGCAAAGCACTGCACAGCAAACCTTTAGCGTTGGCTCACCAGCTAGCTCTGGCGGCGGTGGCGGCGGTGGAGGAGGCGGCGGTGGCGGCGGAGGCGGCCGCGGCTTTGGCAGAACCTACATTGTGGACCTCAACAAAGGACAATCACTTATTTACAGCCTCAGCAGAAATGACAAAGCAGACATCCGCTTTGGCAATGACTCATACATCCTTGACATGAATGACTTGACTCGAGAACAAGTAACCTTTACGCTTAACGGACGACCATTTGGCATGACTGAAAGCCAATTCCTACAAGTCAACCTGAACGGCGACAATCACTACGATCTTGACCTGCTCCTGCAAAAGAACTTCTTTGTCAGAGCACAATTCAGATTCAAACCAATCTCAGAACTCATACCGGGCTTTGTAGATGCTAAAGCAGTGCCACCAGCACCAACACCAGCACCGGCACCAGTTCCAAAACCTGTTGTTAAACCAACACCAGCACCAGTACCGGTGCCTGAAGAAGTACCTGTTGAAGCAGAAGTTGCAGAAGGACTGCTCAGCAAACTCTGGGCAAGCATTGCAAGCGCAGTAAGCAGCTTGAAGAGCTCAATCACCGGCAGCGCAACAGCAGTTGGCACAGCAAGCACAGGCATAGGCATGGTCATAACCTTAGTTATTGTGCTCTCAGGACTGATGGTATTCTTCTTAGTGCGAAGAATACTAGAATAAGCACAACGTTTTTAAATGCGTTATTTTTTCTTATATTGTAAATGAGAAAAGAAGTAATTGTGGGTTTAATCATGGTTGTGTATCTTTTAGTAGGCTGCACGCCTGCAGAGGTTACTGAAGCTGAACTGCCTATTGCAGATGAAACAGCAGTAGCAATACCAGCAGAGCCAGTTGAAGAACCAGAGCCATCTGCAAAACCCACTGAAGAAGTTAAAGCATTACCTGAGGAAAAAACAATGGCAAAAATAGCAGTATTAGAAACAAATAAAGGCACTATCAAGATTGAACTGGCAGAAGACATGCCAATCACTGCAGGAAACTTTGAGAAACTAGTCAAAAAAGGATTTTATGACGGCGTTATCTTTCACCGCGTTATCCCTGGCTTTATGATTCAAGGTGGAGATCCAGAAGGTACTGGCAGAGGCGGGCCAGGCTACACTATTGAAGATGAGTTTACTGACCACAACAAAAACAACCGCGGCACTATCAGCATGGCAAATGCAGGACCAAACACGGGCGGCTCACAGTTTTTCATCAACGTAGCTGATAATAACTTCTTAGACCCAAAACACCCAGTGTTTGGCAAAGTCATTGAAGGCATGGATGTTGTTGACGCAATTGTAGCAGTAGAAACAGCCCCTGGCGACAAACCAATAGAAGATGTGGTTATTCAGAAAGCAACTATTCAGGAATAACTTCTAATTGAGTATTGCCTCGCCTATGTTTGGGCTCGTATGGGCAGTTCGTGCAGCATGAACCGCAGCACCAGCCGCGTTTTACTAGAAATTCTTTAGGTAATGGTTCAGTCATAGGTACTCCGCAAATTGTTTTTGCACTATTGCCAGCTTTTTCTTAACAGCAGCATAGTCTTTAAGGTCTTTCAAAGGCCGGTATGCTGCAATGACTGCTTTGCGCTCTAATGTGCCTGCGCCTTCAATATCATAGCTGACCTGGGACGGGTCACACAACACGTCTAAAAAGTTCTTGAACACATATTCGATTTTTTGCCATTCAGGATGCGCATCACAGTAGTCAATGATGAAATTCATAAGCTTTGGTAGTTCGTCTAATTCCAAGTAGCGCGGCGAAGTGGTGGTTATGTATTTGAAAATAAAGAATTCAATGATTTCTCGGTATTCGTTCTCAAATGCTTTATTGATGGTGCCTGTTTTAGTATAGTTGGCGAGCTCATCAAGAAATGCAACCCTGCGCTGCGCGCGCTCATGCACTTTTTTCCTGTACTGCTTGCCTTGCGCTTGAGCTTCATCACCTGCCTTGATGATGGCCTCCCATTGTGGTTTGGCTTCTTTCAGGCGGCTTACTGTTTTCTGTATGTGTTTTTCAAAATCTTTTGGTTCAAGTTTCATTCCAACCCCAATACGTGATCCAACTCTTTAGCTGCTTGTTCCATTTGCGCAAAAGCCCGTTCCATATCTCTTTTGAGCTCTTCAATAACCATCTTTAACTGATGATGGCGCATCATGTAGCGCTTGCGTGTAGGAATCACCAAGCCTGACTCGATTAGTTTGTTGATATGATGCACTACGGTGCCTCTACTTAAGCCGGTCTGTAATGCTATTTCATCAGAACTCAAGGGAATGCCTGCTTTAGCTGCTTTCATCAAGGTAAGAAACACTCTATAGCATGATTTATCTTTGTCGCGCAAGTGAAACAAGCCCAAAGATTCGCCCAGCCATTGGAGCTCATCATTCAGGTTTGGATGCACTGGCTTTCTTACTTGGATGATGGTTATGTGTCTCATTTAGCCAAAGTAATGGGGGGTTTTTGTTTTGTCGCCGCCTGCTTCAGCATCTTTTTTCTGCTTTTTCTCAGCTTTTTCAACTGCTTTTGGCTTTTTTATCTTGCCAAACGCATCTTCATACTTTTTCAATACTGTTCCCAGTACTGTGTAGATCATTTTGGCATGGTAGGGCTCTACCATGACTACATTATGTTCTAGCAAGAAGCTTGGTGTTTTTGCCCGGGGATCAGTGCGCGGCGTTATGCACTTGAAATCCAGTGTTAGCTGTGATGGTGTAAAATTACAGCTCATTTCATGCGCAAAAAAAGGCGCTCCGTCCTTGATTTGTATATTGATTGGTTTTTGTTCTGTCATGTTATATCAACCTCAGCGCTCCTAAAAGCACCCTCCTTAATAAACCTTTCTATTTTCAACGAAAGGTTTAAATATTAGTACTGTATTACTTAGTCTCAGTTGAGCTTAAATCGACAGAAATGGTGGTTTAATGGCTGAAAAAACAAAACAAAAAACACCGGAAAAAGTGCCTACTGAGCTGGAAACCTGGAAGGCGCAGGTAGAAGAATACACTGACCTGCTCAAGCGCTACAAAGCAGAATTTGAGAATTATGTTAAACGAACTGAAAAAGAGCGCTCAGACTTTACCAAGTACGCTTCTGAAAAGCTCTGCCTCAGATTACTAACTATAGTGGATGAATTTGAGCAAGCCCTGAAAAACATCAGCGATGCTGAAACCAAACAAGGCATCCAAATGATTTATGATAATCTCAGCAAAGTGCTCAAAGAAGAAGGCATTACGCCAATAACAGCAACTAACACTCAATTTGATCCTCATAAGCACGAAGTGCTGGCAAAAGTCGAATCAGACAAGCCAGACAACACTGTGCTTGAGGAAATCCAAAAAGGATACATGCTGCATGACAAAGTCATCAGGCATGCAAAAGTAAAACTAGCAAAAAACTCCAAGGGGGTACAAAACAATGAGTAAAATAATTGGAATTGATTTAGGAACCAGCAACAGCGCAGCAGCTGTGCTCGAAGCAGGACGACCAAAAATAGTCCCTTCAGCAGAAGGCGCATCATTATACGGCAAGGCATTCCCCTCAGTGGTTGCCTTTACCAAAGACGGACAAGTGCTTGTTGGTGAACCAGCAAAGCGCCAAGCAGTCAGCAACCCAGAAGGAACAATCATGGCTGCAAAGCGAAAAATGGGAACCAACTTCAAATATACTATTTACGGCAAAGACTACACGCCGCAACAAATCTCAGCCTTTATTCTGCAAAAAATCAAAAAAGATGCAGAAGCATTTCTCGGCGAGAAAATAGACAAAGCAGTGATTACAGTCCCTGCCTATTTTGATGACAACCAACGACAGGCAACCAAGGACGCAGGAACCATTGCAGGACTGGAAGTGGTCCGTATTGTGAACGAGCCAACCTCAGCATCACTTGCCTATGGCCTTGACAAAGCAGACAAAGAACAGACCATTTTGGTGTTTGACTTTGGCGGCGGAACTCTTGACGTGACAGTCATGGAATTTGGCGACGGCGTGTTTGAAGTCAAGTCAACCTCAGGAGACACAAACCTGGGCGGCACTGACATGGACAATGCCCTGATCAACCACTTGGTTGAGACCTTCAAGAAAGAATCAGGCATTGACCTGCAGGAAGATGACACTGCCATGCAACGAGTCAGAGAAGCAGCTGAAAAAGCAAAAATCGAGCTCAGTACAGTCATGGAAACAGAAATCAACCTGCCGTATGTAACTGCAACAGACAAAGGACCAAAGCACTTGGCCCTGAAAATAACCAGAGCAAAGCTCGAAGAGCTTGTTGGCTCACTGGTTGAAAAATGCAAGAAATCAGTAGACCAAGCACTAGCTGACGCAAAGCTTGATGCTGACAAAATCACCAAAGTGATTCTAGTCGGCGGACCAACCAGAATGCCGCTGGTACAGAAAAAAGTAGAGGACTGGGTTGGCCACAAAGTAGAGCGTGGCGTAGACCCTATGGAATGCGTAGCCTCAGGCGCAGCAGTCCAGGCAGGCGTGCTTGCCGGCGAAGTCAAAGATGTCTTATTGCTTGATGTTACTCCACTGAGCTTAGGCATTGAAACACTGGGCGGTGTGTTCACCAAATTAATTGAGCGCAACACAACCATTCCAGCGAAAAAATCACAAGTATTCAGCACTGCAGCAGACAATCAGCCCGCTGTGACCATCCGTGTTGGTCAAGGCGAGCGGGCCATGTTTGCTGACAATAAAGTGCTGGGCCAGTTTGACCTGGTCGGCATTCCGCCAGCACCGCGCGGCATTCCGCAGATTGAAGTCACGTTTGACATTGACGCAAACGGCATCCTGAATGCCCATGCAAAAGACAAAGGCACAGGCAAAGAGCACAGCATCAAAATAACTGCGCCGAACAAGCTGGACGAAGCAGATGTTGAGCGCATGCGCAAAGATGCAGAACAGCACGCTGAAGATGACAAAAAGCGCAAAGCAGATGTTGAAATCATCAACCAAGCAGACACCTTAGTGTACACTGCTGAAAAAACAGTGAAAGACATGAAAGACAAAGTAAAAGAAGAAGAACTCAAGACCATCACTGACAAAGCAGCAGCACTGAAGAAACTGCTTGAAGCTAAAGAGCGCGATGTGACTGCAATCAAGGCAGGCGTTGACGAGCTCACCCAAATCCTGCAAAAAGCAGCAACAGAGCTGTACCAAAAAGCAGGAGCACAGAACGCTGAACAGCCCAAAGAAGAGAAGGTAGTAGAAGCAGAAGTCAAAAAGAAGAAATGAACTTATGCTGAACACGTTCAGCAACGTTCATTTTGCAAGCAAAATGAAACTAGTAATATTTGACTTAGACCATACCTTGGTCAATATCTTCAGATTACATGACCGAGCGCTCCACTACAGCATGCAAAAAGTGTTTGGCATCAAGACCTGCTTCAATGAAATAGACTTTACCGGCAAGAAAATCAGCACCAGCATGGCTGCCTTGTGCAAGCTGCACAAGACACCAGCAACCAAGCACCAGATTGCACGCGCACTGAAGGCATATGAGCAGTTCTTTATCAAGAACCTGCCCAAAAACACCAACCCCTATGTGCTCAAAGGGGCAAAGCCCTTGCTGAAAAAGCTCAGCACAAAGCACTTCCTTGCCTTAGTGACTGCTGACATCAAGACCATAGCACAGCAGGTCATGAAACGCGCAGGCCTTGACAACCACTTTAAGGTCAAAATCTATGCTGATGATGGCGCGACACGCGCAGGCCTGGTCAAGAAGGCAATTCGCCTAGCTAAACAAAAAGGATTTAAAGGAAAGGACGTGGTAGTCATTGGAGACAGTCCGCGAGACATCCAAGCAGGCAGGGCAAACAAAGCCATAACCATTGGTGTTGCCACTGGCACGCATTCAGTTGCGCAGCTGAAAAAAGCAAAAGCGCACTACGCGTTCAAAAACTTACACTCAAAAAAAATAGGAGAGGCACTATGATTGAAGCAAAACTGGTATGGGCATTTATTGCAGCATTTCTAGCCATGCTTGTATTCCGCAGGCTTGTTAAGCCGCGCCAGCCCAATGAGTACGAGCAAGAACGGCACAAAGTACTGCACCATCCAGAATACCGCGTCAAAGGCAGGTATGAGTGATGGCCAAAGAATACTACGACGCTCTTGGCGTTAGCAAGGACGCCTCAACTGAAGAAATCAAGAAAGCCTACAAGAAATTAGCTAAAAAATACCATCCTGACATCAATAAAGACCCAGGGGCTGCTGAAAAATTCAAAGAGATCTCTGAAGCAGCAGCAGTTCTTGGAGACCCTAAAAAACGGCAGCATTATGACCAGTACGGCTCTGCTGGCGAACAATTTGGCGGCTTTGACTTCAGAGACTTCTCAGGCATGGACTTTGACACTATTTTTGAAAACCTCTTCTCAGGCTTTGGGTTTGGCGGCTTCAGGCAGCAGCGCGCAGCACGCGGCCGTGATCTACTGTATGAAATGGCCATTGACTTAGAAGACGCTGCTTTTGGCGCAACCAAAACAATTGAGATTGACAAATTAGTGCAGTGCACAAAATGCAAAGGCGAAGGCGGCAAAGATATCAAAAAATGCACAGAATGCAATGGCTCTGGCGTAGCACGACAAACGCGCAGAACACCGTTTGGCATATTTCAAACCACAACCACCTGCCCAACGTGCAAAGGCAGCGGTGATGTTGTAGCAAAGCCGTGCTCAAGCTGCAAAGGCGCTGGCAGAACAGAAGAAGAAGCACATATTGAAATCAAAATTCCTGCAGGCGTCGAAGACGGAACACGCTTACGGGCAGCAGGAGAAGGCGAAGCAGGCGAACGCGGCACACCTGCAGGTGATTTGTATGTTGTTACCAGAATAAAACCGCACAAAACCTTTACGCGCAAGGGCAGAGACTTGTACATGGAGCAGCCTATCAGTTTTGCAACAGCCTGCCTAGGCGGAGAAATAGAGGTGCCGACCTTAGAAGGAAAAGAAACACTGAAGATTCCAGCAGGCACCCAAGGCGGCACAACCTTCAGAATGAAAGGCAATGGCTTGCCAAGCTTACGAGGTCCCACTGGCGACCAGTATGTGCATGTTGACATTGAAGTTCCTAAGAAACTAACTAAACAACAAAAAGAACTGCTGTCAGAATTTGATGGTAAAAAAAAGAAAAAGAAGCTGTTTGCGCTTTAGCCAGTTAGGAAACCCATGGCTGCATAGTACACTTGCTCTGGGCTGAACACTTGCTCATCAAGCGCTCTGATGGCCAGTATCTTTTTTTGACGTTCCTGGAAATGGCGCGCAACAATCACGTCAACATCAGTGAGCGGATCGTCTAAGATTGATTCTATTCGTGTCAAGTACACGTCAATATTGTGCGGCCGCGCGGTCTGCTCATTGCGAATAATCTCTACATGCGCGATCTTGCCATAACGCAAACGTACTGATTCATAGGTTACGCTTCCTTTCCTGACAAGATCACCAGCATGCATGCGATAGCAGGGCAGGTCAGCATCAATATCCGCAGTGTACTCAACAACCCAGCCATCGTAAGGGTCAGCACTGCGCCTGAAAAAGGGCGGGTGACTGTACAGGACCTCACGCTGCGCAGCAGTTAATTTGGAGTGCCGGGACTCAATCACTGCAGCATCAGGATTGATCCTGTGCGCATCATGCATTTTCTGAACACGCTCTTCAATAGTTTCCTCTCCCAGCACATCATCAACAGAAGCAGCAGCAAACACTTCTTCGCCGTAGATGCGTCTACTGAAACCAATGCCTAATGCAGTAAAACCGCTCTCAAAGAGTTCTTCTAAGGGTAGCTTTTCCATCACACTTTCTTTACTGTTGTCTGATTATTTTCTGCAGTAATAAGAATGCGCTGGCCAGACGCTGGCGGATCAGTAAGCCACTGCAGTGTCTCATTCACTATCACTGCTTGGTCTACCAAGGTGCCGTCTTGTTCGTATTGTAATCGTGCTCCGGCAGACATGCCCAAGCCCAGATTGCCTGGCAAGAGCGTGTTCACTTTCAGATTAGGATACAAATCAGCAATGTAGCGCGCTTCCTGCTCAAGCCGCTCTTTTGGCCGCCAGTAGGTTTCTTTGTCTGGTGTTTTCATAACCGTATGCTGGGAACTGAAAAAGACAACGCTGCCTTCACGCACAAGCGTAGCAAAATGGCGCGCAAGAACAATAGGCACTTCATAATTTATTCGTTGTGAAGCCTGCATGACTTGCGCGTGTTCCTGATCAGAAGCACCTTCTCGCACACGCGCTGGAATGCCGATGGTGTTCAGCAAGCCATATACTGGAGCGCCATCTTGTTTTTGCATGATCGCATACTCAGTCATAAAATGACAGAGGCCATTCAGCGCTTCAGGATTGGTCAAGTCACCATGCATAGTGAGCTTTTCTAAATCAGTTGATAAAATGCCTTTCTCGGACTTTCGCGCTATAAGAACAGGTGTGCCTTGGCCGCGTAGCGTGTCAACAACCAGCTTGCCAATGCCGCCTTCGCCAATTACAATGTATGATCGTTTCACTCACATCCCCATGTGGGGTGATATCTGCTTCTATAAATAGCTATGCAAAACATTTAAAAACGCGAGCAGATAGTTGTCAGCTATGGTGATTGAGTACCTAGCACTCTTAGAGCAGTATGTGCCTAATGTATGGGCGCAAGCAGGCACTATTCTCGCAGTATTCTTAATACTGGCACAAGTGCTTAAGTATGTTGTTGACCATGTCGCAAGCAAACTTGCCAGCAAAACCAAAACCAATGTTGATGATATCATTATCAAACGAACCAAAAAGCCCTTATTCTATGTGATCATGCTGCTTGGCCTGAGAGTCGCGCTCATTCCCTTGGCTGTTGATGGTGTTATTACCAAAATAGTGGCCAGCCTGACAGCATTTGTCTTTATCTACATACTTGCTGTCACAATCAGCATAGTTATCGAAGTCTGGGGCAAGCAACTAGCGCACGCAACCAAAAGCAAGTTTGATGAAACCATCCTGCCTATCATCAAAAATGCTATGAATATTCTTTTTTTCATAATAGCATTCCTATGGGTCTTTAACATCTGGGGCATTGACATCACCCCCTACCTAGCAGGACTGGGCATTGGCGGCTTAGTGCTTGGACTGGCACTGCAGGACTCACTGAAAAACGTCTTTGGCGGCATATCCCTTATTCTTGACAAGAGCTTTAATGTTGGCGACAAAATCAGGCTGGAATCAGGCGAATTGGGCGAGATCAAGGAAATAGGCCTGCGCAGCACCAAACTGCTCACGTACGACCAACAATTAATCTACATACCAAACGGGCAATTAGCCAACATGCGCATCCAAAACTATGTGCGCCCTAATGTGCGCGAGCGCGTCACTGTTGATTTTGGCGTTGAATACGGCAGTGATGTTGAAACAGTCAAGAAAACAGTGCTGAAAGCAGTCAAGAGCATGAAAGACATCTCAGACAACCCCTATATGGACGTGGTGTTCACGCAATTAGGCGAATCAGCACTTACCTTTCAAGCACGCTATTTTGTTGACGACTACCGCAAAGCCTATGAGAAAAAGCTCGAAGGCACACAAAAAATCTATGAAGCTTTGAACGCAGCAAAGATAGGCATACCGTTCCCAACCAGAACCATATATATGAAAAAAACCTGATTTTTATGTCTAAACTTTTTTAAATACGGCTGTTCTAGACTGCGTATGGCAGAAGGTATGTTGTATGCTGCTATACACCAAGCACTGACAAAAATAAGTCCTGACAAAGTCATTGCAGCTAAAGAATACCCTCAATCAATCAATGGCAGGACCTTTACGCTGTCAGAGATAGTTGTGCGCTGCGAAACTGCTGGATTTGCAGTGCAAAAAGAATGCGCAGACACACTGAAGCCCTATTGCACATCACGGCTGATCTGCAATGCAACTGCCTGTTTTGATGCGCTGAAAGCATATCTGGCAACCATCCAGCTTCCTGGCGGGCAAACGCTTGGAATGCCCTATGAAGAAAAAGAAAGCCAGCTGCAATATCGGACATCAAAAAAAGAAATTGTGCTAGTGACTGCAACCCCCATTATGACGCACGTCATACAAGATGACTGAACTACTTTCTGAAATACTGCAGCAAGAAAAAAACTAACGTGAGCACTAAACTGATGATAATTGAGGTTGTGATAGGAAAGTAAAACGAGAAATTCTTTTTTTCAACAGCAATATCACCAGGCAGCTTTCCTAAGGGCAGATACTTGCCAAGAACAGTCCAGAGCACACCAATAACAACAAGAATAATGCCAAAGGTGATGAGTACTTTAGGGAATTCAATCATGCTCTGCTCTTACTTATTTTGGTGCTCCAGAAGCTTGGCAAGCCTACTTTCAGGACACCTTCAAAGTCATGGTCAACAACATACACGTATTGCTTTTTGTTGCCGTCCAATTTCTTAAATGCTTTTTCAGCTTGTTCATAGAATTTCTTCATTTCTGGGCGTTCCATGTGCTGCTGCAATAAACTGCCTTGTTTGATGAGCAAGGTGTCTGTTAAGGACAACACATTTTTGTCAATCATGCCAGTGTTTTGCGTAATAAACATCAAGGTCAGGTCTTTATGGCGCGCAATAGCCATTAATTTGTTCAAGGCCTTGTTGACTTTGCTCATGCTGTCGCGCGAGCTAAAGGCTAATGCTCCTTCATCAACCAAGACCAAGCCGCCTTTAGCAGCATCTTCAATTGCATCAATAGAATTAATCCATTGCGGCAATACTTCGCGGGGAACACCCAGCACAAAGCATTTTCGCTTGCTTTTAGCATGGACATTCTCTAAAAGCTTGAAGCCCAAGGCGCTCTTACCAGAGCCGCGCTTGCCAAAAATAAGCATGATCAAGGATTCATCAATTAAGCGCTGTTCAAATTCCTCAAAACCCTCTGCAAGCGCCTCAACACCACCATACTTTGCTGCAGCACTGTAGCTGGGCTGTTTTTTGATTTTGCTTTCTTTTTGCTGCTCTTTAAGCTTAGATGCAGCAGCTGCACTGCCCTTATAGATGCCTTTAGCAGTGCTCTTAACAACCCACCAGCTGCCCTTGCCAATGGCCTTGGTTGCTTTCCATCCCAAGCTTTGTTTTTTGCGCTTTTTCCGCTTAGCCATAGTGGACTAGAAGCAAGGAGGGTATTAATACTTTTTGGCTAATGCTTTGTACCGGTAACAATCAGTGGTGTGGTCATTGACCATGCCAACTGCCTGCATGTACGCATAGCAGATAGTTGAGCCCACAAACTTAAAGCCGCGCTTTTTCAGGTCTTTGCTTAAAGCATCTGAGATGGCTGTTTGCGCAGGCAGGTCCTTCAAGTGCTTGAACTTGTTAACTATTGGTTTATGATTAACAAATCCCCAAAGATACTTAGCAAACGAACCAACTTCTTTTTTCACTTCCAAGAATTTCTGAGCATTAATGATAGCAGCTTCAACTTTTAATCTGTTCCTGATAATGCCAACATCTTGCAGCAAGCGCTTTTGATCTTTTTTAGTGAACTTGGCTACTTTTGCAGCATTAAAGTTAGCAAAAGCCTTGCGATAACCACTTCTGCGCTTCAGTACTGTTTCCCAGGTTAACCCAGCTTGCGCGCCTTCAAGAATAAGCATCTCAAACAAGTGCCGGTCATCATGCACAGGAACACCCCACTCATTATCATGGTATGCAAACATTGACTCCTTAGCAGCCCACTGGCATCGTTTTTTCATACCTGTACAAATAAGAACACGTGTATTAATATCTTATGCTCCAGAACAACAACCTTTTTATGTAAGCAGGTTATAGCAAGCATATGGGGGAGATGCTGTTTCCAGAAGCAAAAGTTATAGTAACTGATGCTTTTGATGTTCATCAGGACTGGGAAATTCCTATACCTGCATTTTTTATTATAGAAGCTCGCCGAAATATTCGTTCTATTGCAGATCTTACTGAAGAAGAATCTGCTGAATTCATCAGCCTTGCGCGGAAATTAAGGCAAGGTATGAAAGATGTTCTGGGCATTAAGAATGTCTATCTGTTTCAAAATGAAGACAGCAGCCACGCTTTTCACCCATGGCTTTTTCCCCGCTATGACTGGATGGATCGCTTTGGCAGAAAAATAGAATCAGTAAGGCCTATAATGAACTATGCAAAAGAGCATATGAATACCGGTGAGGTAAAAAAGCAAGTTCTTGATGCAGTAGCTAAGATGAAAGGATATATGCAACGTTAGCGGTAATTTTATATACTCATTCTTCTGAAATTGCCTTAGAGGTGATTATATGGCAAAAAAGAGGAAGAAGGTTGTTTATGCTGAAGCTAATCATAAGAAGTATTCTCCGCTGAGCATTACTAAGTTTGGTATTGCTGGTGGCATTACATGGGCCTTAGGCGTGCTTGCCTTGGGATTAATGGGCACATACGGCTGGGAAACTCCTGTTATTGGCGCTATTGGCTCCTTATATGTAGGCTATGGCGCAACATTCTTAGGCAGCATTATTGGCGCGCTCTGGGCTTTTGTTGATGGCTTTATTGGCTGTGTTATTTTTGCATGGATCTATAACAAACTAAGATGAAAAAATGGCTGTTGTTCCTGGCACTGGCTCTTTGCATAGTTGCTATTGCAAATGTGGATGTAGTGCAAAGCATTGTGCCTGGCATGCCTGTTTCTCCTCAATCACTGACCACTGACTTTCAGGTTACAGTAACTCCCCAAGCACAGGGATTGCTCAGGCAAAGCATGCGAACACGAGAAGGTATTTTATTCTATTATCCGGGCAGCCGCTCACCAGAAATACGCAGAATTGATAGAAGCAGAGTGTTCAGAATACGATCAGACCTGATTGACCAGCTTGAAGGGCCGTATTATGCACGCAGTGCATCCTTGAACTGCAATGGCCACGCATATTTCAACAAAGATATAGAAATTCTTACGTACTTGGCATACTTGTCCTGCATGCGCGAATTCAGGTATCCTGAAGCGCAGTTTATCAGCTCTGGCGGCATACCCTTGCGGACATCGCCTCTCAGCGACATTGCGCGATTCCAAGATGTAGGGGTTATCAGATGCAACACCAGATTAAAAGAAGTGTCACGAAGAGCAATCGGTGACTTGCTCAAGGCAGAACGCCTTGCAGTGCAAGCCACGATTATGTCCTCGCGTTGCGACAAAAGCATGGTTGATAGTGCACTTGAACGCCTGCAATTAGCGCAGGTAAGTTCGCCTGAGCTTGCCGTGAACTTATACCGAAGCGCATGGCGTCAGGTAGTTAGTTGTCAGTGTTAGGTGTGTTGGCAAGGTAGTTGCGCAAGCACACTGCTTCTTCGTCATCGATAATACCATATTTGATCATGAATGCAATGATTTGCAGCTCATTGGCATCATCCAAAGCTATCACCTCGATCTATAGAAAGAGGAGCCTTTATAAAGCACTTATGCAGAGGCAGTCTGTAAATAAAATCCACAAACTTTATAAAGACACAAAGAGGCAGGAACAGTATGGTTGATGTTGTGCTTGAAGGTCCGGCATGGTTTTATGGCACAGACAGTATTCTTGAAGGCGTAGGAGCATTAGTTACCTTGCTTGTGTGCTTGCTCAGCTGGAAAGCCTGGAAGCTCTTGCGCATGAAGCGCTATTATTATTTCAGCATTTCATTTGGCTTAATGACCCTTGGCTTGGCAGCACGAGCCATCACTAATTACTGGGTGCACTCAGGACAGTACCCTGATATTCTCATCTGGGGCTATGGGGTGCATATTGCCCTCACCTTGCTTGCCGGCATCACACTCCTGACCTTAAGCCTCATCATCAGACAGCGTAGAATGTTTATTTTATTCTTTCTCCTGATTTTTGGCACACTGTATTTTACCAAAAGCTACTATCTGAGCTTTTACTATCTCAGCTTTGTGCTCTTTGGCACTATTACCTACTACTTTTATGAGAATTGGCAAAAGAAAAAATCAACCCTTACCTGGCTGGTCATGGCAAGCTTTGGGCTTATCACGCTGGCACAGCTCTTATTTGGGCTTACGGGCTACATGAACACGCTCTTTATCCCAGCACACATTGTACAAATAGCAGGCTATGCTGCACTGCTGCTCGCAGTAGCGAAGGTTTCCCTAAAATGAGGCGCGGACGCATTGACATCATTTACGACATTCTTAAGGCTATACAAGCCAAAGGCGGCACCATCAAGCCAACCCACTTATTGTACAAATCAAACCTGTCCCATAAACGCCTGAAATTATACTTAGATGAGCTCAAAGCCAAGCAATTAGTGGAAGAAGTAACTATCAAAAAGAAAACCATGATTAAAATCACTGATCAAGGGCTGGAATTCTTCAAAAACTTCAAGCGCATCAAAGAATTCACCGAAGCATTTGGATTGTAGAAACCATTTTAAAGGGGGATGCTTATCTCTCGTTGGTGAGTGAAGTGGGAACAAAAGCAGACAAAAAGCCATACGGCCCTGCAGCAGTACGATGCACTGAAGGCGGGCAGCCAGCTATAATTTACCCAGAAATAATTATTCAAACACAGCATCTTATCTATACTGAAAATATGCTGCGCATGGCCCGAACAGTGACCCAAGGCATACCAGCACCAATCTATGTTCTTGATCCAAACAAGCACTACAGCAGAACAGACAACCTAGAAGGAAAATTTATTGTGAAAACCCCCCGCGCACGCACACCATTCTTAGTGCTGACAACCCATGCTGGAGTCCGTCTCTTATCTGAAAACGGCGGTGTTGAAACTGTCCGCGTCAAGACACGCAAGAAAAAAGGGCAAGAACCACTAACCCTTTCTCCAGGCGAAGTCAAAAGAATTTGCAGAGACTATGTTAACCGCATTACGCACAGCGTAGCCAGAAATGGACATGTGCCATCACTTGATGATTTGGTAACTGTGCTGCGCGAGCGCGCACGCAGCACTATCTCAGAAGTGCTAAACAAAGAAAACCCGTACCGGGCACGAGAGGAAGATGAAGTTTTCTAAAACAGAAATAGAGCACTTGCTGCGAGCATGGCTGGTCATCAGCTTAGCATTTGCCATACTGTTCACTGGCGGTATCAGCTTTGGCGCGCCCTTC
Organism: Candidatus Woesearchaeota archaeon; assembly: GCA_041599235.1. GTDB lineage: Archaea > Nanobdellota > Nanobdellia > Woesearchaeales > ARS49 > JBFHWZ01. The sequence continues at coordinate 18,258 of JBFHWZ010000010.1, forward strand.
TTAGCAGCAGTACTGGTAAGTGCCATCACCGTAGGCATTGGCTTTGTAGGCCATGAGCTCATGCACAAGTATGTTGCGCAGCGCTATGGCTGCTGGGCAGAATTCAGAGCAAACAATTTCATGCTCGGACTGGCCTTGGTGTTCAGCTTTTTTGGCTTTATCTTTGCAGCACCTGGCGGCGTGTTCATCAAAGGGCACATCACCAAACGAAAACATGGCCATGTAGCACTGGCAGGCCCAGCAACAAATATAGTATTAGGATTATTGTTCTTAGCTGTTGCTAAAATGATTGCAGAACCGCTGAACATGATTGGCATTTACGGCATGCAGATTAATTTCTTCCTAGCCTTGTTCAACATGCTGCCGTTCTTTCCCTTTGACGGCCAAAAAGTATTAGTCTGGAGCAAACCAGTATACTGGACAACCTTGATAGCATCATTTATATTAACTTTTTTCACAGGAGCACTGGTATAATGTATTATTTCTGGCAGAAACTTGGACAGGAAGGTATCGACAATTTTCACGATACGTTTGTAATATTCTGCCCTGAAACAGCAAAAACCGAAATAGGAGAAACAATCGCAGAAGATATACGGGTATTGCAGCTGAACGCGAGAAACAGGTGGAAAATATGGAGCGGAAACAAACCCTACGACGTCTTTATACGCTATTCTCCAACAGTTCAACGGCAAGAAATACTTGTCGCAACATTCTCAGGCGACGAACGATCCTACATAACTGAAGTGGACTATTTCATGCGCGGCGTTGCAGCACAATTTATCAACATACTGGGCGAGCAAGGACTCACCATTGAAAACTGCATGAACGCAAAACTCGAAGGGAACTTCAAAATACCCCCAAAAGACCTATCACAACGAGTGAATGCGCTCTTTCAAAAAATAAAGGATATTGGTGAAGATTAAACGTCCACCTGTTCTCTTGCGATCTTATGGGCTCTTTCAAATGGCCTTTTGTCTTCCCTGATAATCCTGCAGTTGCTTTTGCAATACGCTCGAGACTGTTTCAAGCCTGCTGCGCGCCAGTGCTTTTTTGCGCAAATGCCTGTACGCCTGTCCTGTTTTATCCACAAAATCAGCTATGGTCTGGCCATCACGCACATAGGGAAAAGCATTCAATACTTTTGCCAGCTTGCCTGTATCAGGTTCTGCCTGCACTAAGCTCAGCACATCTTCCAAGTCCTTGGTCCGATTGCCGATAGTCACGCTTTTAGGCAAAAGCTTTGTTCCGATCATGAATTCGCGACTAGGAACGTACACCTCGCGCTTTCCGCGTTTCCACACTGCTTTGACAATGTCTTTTTTGACTAATGCCCTTTTGATAGCGTGCTCCATGTACTCAACGCCCAGATAGTCAAGGCAGCGATTAGAGCTCAGCTCGTCCTTTGCAGGGTCAAGCACTAACACATTGATGTTGTTGTGCGCCCGTGCTTTGCCGGTAAGTATTTCAACAGCCCAGCCGCCAGCAACAACATAGACGAACTTGCCATACTGCTTTTGCGGAATAATCCTGAGCAGCTCTTTGAGCTTGTTGGGGCCGCGCTTTTCTGCAGTGCGTTCAAAATAGGTATTGATGCGTGCGATTTCTTCAGGAAAATCAATGCGGTGTTCTTGTCGTATTGTTATTTCCTGCCGCATACTAAAGCCCATACTCATGCCAGTCATTGTTCTTCACTTTTCCCGTTTTGTTTTTTGATAATGCCAAAGCAGGCAAGCATGCCCAAGTAGAGCTCAGTAGCGCGTTCTTGGATAGCCCGCAGGGTATCTGCGTTCATGGTGAATTGCCGTCCAGTTTCCTGATCTTGCGCGCGCTTTCCGGCAAGGAAATCAGCCCAGGCAACTTCTTTTGAGATAACGCCAGCATAGTACATCTGAGCTTCTCGGTCTTTGCTGCTTGCATAGCGCTTGAAGTCACGATGGCTGCTGTTCAGCAACACCATAACATCATCTTCTAATTTAGAGCGAATATTGCTCTCGTGCGCGTCAAACTCAACCATATCAAAGACGTAGGGCGCACGCCGCGGTGGTCGTGGATTGTCTGACGGCGTTGGCGGCTTACGTGGGTTTTCCAGTTGCTTTCCTGTTCCCTTAGTGAACGGGTTAGGCTTATTGGAGTACACTGCATGGAATTTTTTAGATACTTCCTGCAGCACTTTGTTGCCGCGCTGCCGTATTGACTCATTTTCAGCCTGCTCAGCAATACGCGTAAGCTCAGGCTCATACTCCTTCAGCATCTGCATCAAGTAATCAAAGCGCTTGTTATTGCGTTCAACACCATCACGGCTTGGCACGAGCTTACAGAAGTTCTCATTGATATATCCGCCAATCTTGCCTGTATTCCACGGTGCTTTGTCAAATTCTTTGAGCTTGGTGATTGAATCAAGTGCCATGACTCCTTTGTTGTAAAAGCCGATCTTTTCCTTGCCGTCAGGGTTTACCCAGAGCTCAACTTCCAGCTCGCCAGGCAAGGTCGTGCCATCATGCTGCTTGCGTATGGGCTCAGGCGTTTCAGCAATATCATCAACTACGCGCTTGCCTTTCCGCTTGAGCGGGGTAATGGATTGCAGTTTTTCATTGCGTCCATACCAGCCCACAGCAATCTTAACTTCGCCAGCTCTCAGTACTGGATCATACATCTCGGCCAGCGCATGCTGCAGCTTAGCTGGCGTGAAATAATCTTCAATGGTCTTGCGCGCAATACCGCTGATAGTGATGCGCGTGCCTTGCTTAAATGCAGGCTTCATGCTTTCCTTTACTATGCGTGCTTCCAAGCGGTCTGCTTCAGCAGACATCTTTTCGCGCTCCATGTGGAGATAATTATACCTGCCATTGTCCTCTGATCGTCGGCTCAACACATTTGCGCGATCACCAAAACCACAATACGCAAGCATGCCAAAGGCTTTTTCACCACGCATCTCTTCAACACCACGCTTGCAGCTCTCGCCAATAGATGCTGGAATGCTGCGCAGAAAATCATAGCCCATGCCCAAGGCATTGTCCTGAATGGTGATGGCACCTTCTTCTTTGTTCACAATAATGCCAATCTGCGCATTAGCAACAGGGCTGCTGTGCAAGCGCGCTTCAGTGAAGGCATCAATCGCATTGGTGGTATACTCCTTAAAGGCATTGAGCGGATCAGCTGCGTGCAATGCCTGGATTTGCTTAATAACAAATGTTGAGTTCTTGATTTCATATGGTATTTGTTCTGCCATAGTTTACCTCCCCTCTCCTTCGTATGCGTATCCTGAAAGGAACATCCACTGCGCAAAATCATCTTCTGACTTGTAGATGGCATGTAGTAACGATGTTACTCTGCCGACGTCTGACTTTGAAAGTGATTTAGTCAATCGCTCACGCGCGTTTGGATCTCCTTTGAAGTATTCTAGTCGTTTAGCTAAATCGTAAAATGCAGCTTTGGTCTGCTTGATTACATCACCTTCGCGCTTGCCATTGGGCTGCGGCAACCGCTCAAGCACTGACTGATGGAATTGAGTTACTTCAGCAACTAAACTGCCAATATCGTCACCTGCTGGTTCAGGAGTATCTGCTGGTTGGGGTGTTAGTGCTGATGGTTCTGGCTCAGGAACTGGCTCTGCGTAAGGCGCATCAACGTGTTCTTTCTGGTCAGGGTTGAATACTTCCATTTCGGTAAGTGCGTAGAGTTTGGTTTTGCTTTCGCGAGAGACTTTGTCTAAGCGCGCTACTTTGTGCACATATCCGAACAAGGTGTTTTCAGAAAGGCCAACCTTTTGCCTGATTTTCTTGGGCGTCATATTGTTATCATCCATCCATCGAATGAGATCAATCTGCCATTGATGCATGCGCGCTTCTTTACCATCCCAGGTTTTTCTCATATAGCGTTCATCGCATCGAAAGGTTTCTAGTTTGGTTGCGCGGTAGAGGCGGTCGCGTGTTCGCAGAGCGAGCTTTTCGATGGGCGTGACCTGTTCAATAAGCTGCCGTGTGTAATTAGGAGACATGTTGTGCTTGCTTGCAAATTGCGGCATGCTGCCATTGTAGTGCTTTTCAACATGGTCAATCAATTCAAGCTGCCAGTCAAGCAAGGGTGCTCTGCCACCATCAGTAGTTCTTCCAGTAATGATTTCGCTGCCTTCAAAGCATTTCATACCGGTAGCTGCATACAGCTTCTGCTTGACACGCCTTGTGAGCTTGTCCAATCGCACAGGCCTATCTTTGAGGTATTTACCAAACGTTCCAGATGGTATGTCTGACTCTTGCGCAAACACAGCCATAGGCTGACCATCATAGCGTTCTTTATACCATGCTTGGAATTCCTTTTGCCACTCAGGCAGGTCGCTCATTGCTTTTTACCCCGCTTATTCTTTTTCCGTGATGTTCTTGCTTTAGAAGCAATGACCTGAAACGGATTGCATTTCATTTTCTTTGCAATCCAGTCGCGGTCCTTGCCTTCTTTCAAGTATTTTGCAATAGTGCGATGATCTGCCTCAGTCAGCTTTCTGCGGTTGTCATGGTCATGTGCGCCCATCTTTACCAGCGAATAGGTTGCGCTGACAGTTCCCTTAGGGACAGTGGGGAACAATTCGTACAATTTATCGAGACTGACTGTTCTTGCGAGCTTGATGATCTGGTCTTTTTCAGATTCAACAGGCTTTTCTGCTGGCGCTGCTTGTTCTGCCACTTGTGCGCGGTAGTCAAAGCTGAAATTATCAGCAAGTGATACGCTTCTTATGTAGCGTCTCAAAACAGGCCTTAATCTGGTCAGGCTTTCCAGATTTCTCAACAGTTTTTCTGCCTTGATGACTGCATAGCCTTCAAATTCGTCCTCTTGAACATTGGCAGCCATATCGTCAAGTCGTCGTTTACAGTCATTATAGAATTGATTGGAAATGCTCTTTGCGTGAATATCATCAACATGAACTGGAAGCATCACTGCAGTAACTGCCTTGTTTTTGCTGAAGTACCTGTTCACTATGATCTCTATATCTCCTTTGAGTTCAGCTTTTTCCAAGTGGCTCTTTGCCAGGTGCCTTTGTTGTTTGTTGTTTTCTTCGTATAAGCTCATTTTTTATTCCCCCGTGTTATTTTGTATCCCATGAACAACATTGGTGTTTTGTTGCTTGTGTACTGGTGTGATTTCCCTACTTTGTCAATAGCATACCCGTGGCGCTTTGCGTATCGCAGAAGATGCGCATCAACCAGGCCTTCCTGGTCTCTGGTGCCATAGGCTTTTTCATCAATATGGCCTGTTCCAGTGAGCAAACGCTCTTGCATGTACTTGCTGTTGTTGAGCGTGACGAACATGAGTGCTTCGTCTGCAATGAGCTTGTGCTTGAACAAGAGCCTCCAGGTCTCTGTTTTTTCTTCAGTGAGGCAGCCATTGTAGTCAAGGTTGAGCAAGTTGAACTGCGACTTGCTTTTTTTCTCAGCTGCATTTTCAACTGCAGCAAGCATGTTGCCATCATACACGTTCAGGCCTTTGAAAATCTCGCCGCCAAACTGGTAGGTCTTGCCATCAGAGATTGATTGCCAGTTCTTAACTAACGAACGCATGATGCGCCAGTCAAGCTTGTTGTTCTCAGCAATCAAGCTTTTACGCGGATTCACCTGATATACTGAATTGATTCTGATATAGCTGCCAAAATGCGCTCCTTCCAGGCCGCAGTACGTGATTTCAGTATCGTCTGGCAATTGGTCAATAGCCTCAAGGATTATTTTCTCCCTGACAGCATCTTTTGGGTAGGCAGTAACGCCCTGCATTTTCTTATCGGCAATGTCATCAATAGTGCCGTACTGGCTCTTGATGTACTGGGCATTCCAGACGCCTGATCTTTTGCGAATGCTGGCAATAGTTTGATGATGTATGCTGTGTTTTTTAGCAATTGCTTTAGTGCTCAGGCCTTTCTCAAGGTCACTTACTACTGAGCTTAGATTGTACTTCTTGCCAGATTTCTTTGGCTCTACAGCAACCCCGCACAGTTCATCAGCAAACGCTTCAAAGCTGCCAAATTGATCAACAACCTTGTCTAAAGAGGGCTTGCCAAATTCTCTGAGCCAAGCCTGCGTGGTTGGCCGTTCTAGATGCCGTTTGAGGTACATATCTCCCTGTCGCTTGAGATCATCAGGAACAGCAGGCGCTTCTGGAGGCTGCGGCGTGGTTTCTTGCTGTGCACTTTTTGGCTTTCGCCCTTGGCGTTTTCTCTCAAAAATTTCAGGCATGCTGAGAATTTCTTCACTGAATAAACGCCGCGTTCGACCTTTGCGGTTTGGATCAATCACCAGCTTGCTATATGTTTCCATTAATTCCTTATTTTTGTATACTTTTGCTCGCGCAGAACCAACTGAAACGCCATGATGCTCTGCCACAGCTTCAATAGATAAGGTGTAGGTATCTGGAGAAGGAATGCTTACGGGCAGTCGGGGTTGTACTGATTCAGGTACATAGCCCGCAAGCTCAGGAACCTTGGTCTCTATGATAAGGGGAGTTACATTTGCTTGTTTTAGTGCTTCAAGGCCATTGAGTACTTCTGTAATGCCTGCAGGCAGGTGATTGGTGCTTGGATTCAAAGCATATTGTGCCAGTGAGCTGCGCGCAACAGGGGCTGTGCTTTTTTCTGACAGTGCTTCATGCACTATCTTAAGCAGTCCGTTGCTTTGCGCTACAGTATCTTTGAGAATAGGGAGGGTAATTTCTACTGGCTTATCACCAACATAATGCACTCTGATAGGCAATCTGAATGGATTACTGTCTAATGCTTCAAGTTCACGTTCTTGTGCAGTTGCAGATTTGATAAGCCCTTCATATTCTTCAAACCGTTCTATGAGAAATTCCTGCACTTCATCGCGTTTTCTGCTGCGCTTTGCTTTTTTGTAGTCTTTTCTGCGCTTTTGTACAAATGCTTTAGCAGAATCTATTGCAGTAGTATTTACAGACCCCTCAAGCTTGCTGTAATAATCTATAGAACGCTTTTATAATAATGCTGCAATATGCAAGAATCTGCCTTCAAATGCTTCATCCAAAGCTGTTGCATACTGCTCAGCTAAGGTTTGTTGCTGTGCTATGAGGGCAGTATTGTTTACAAAATGTGTGCTGTTGAGGTCACTGACTGTTGCAGCAAGCTGCTGTACTGCGGTAAGTGTTGCAGGTGTTGGGC
>JBFHWZ010000011.1:0-23759 GCA_041599235.1 Candidatus Woesearchaeota archaeon
GTCTTTATCAAAAATGGCGCTATTGCGCAGGTATTGAGCATCAAGATGATTGTCAAAGTGCCTGCAGGCATGACTGAAGCAGACCTGGCACGGCCCGTCGTGGTTATTTCTGATTTTGAAACAAACAAAGAAGTGGCAGAAATCTACAGCTATGGCGAAGAAACAGTGGTGATTCCTGTTGCCAAAGTTGAGAAAAAAAGCGGCGCGTCATTGTTAGCAGCCAGAAGCATTGAGCGCGCACTGCAGCGCTATGCAGAGCATGTTACTGTTGATGTGGTGAGCGAGCACAAGGCAGTTGTGTATGTTCCCAAGAAAGCAATCGCAGGCATTATTGGCAGAGAAGGCAAGAATATCAACCAGCTTGAAAAAGAGCTTGGGGTGAGCATTGATGTCCGCGAACTGGGCACTGAAGATGCCAAGCCGGAAGGCACACCCATAGCGCATGAACTGGCAGAAACCAGCAAATACTTTGAATGTTACTTCAACAAGAACCTGATCGGCACTGATGTTGACCTGTATACTGATGACCAATACCTGGCAACCTTTAATGTTGGCAAAAAGTCAGTTGTGCGCATCAAAAAAAGCAATCCCGTAGGAAAAACATTAATAAAGGCACTCAAGAATAAAGAAAAGATACGCTTTATGAAAAATGCTTGATATCAATTATGTCAGGGACCACCCTGACAAGGTCAAACAAAACCTGAAAAAGAGGTTTCAGGAAGACAAGCTAGCTTGGGTAGATGATCTGCTCAAACAGGACGCGCTCTGGAAAAAATACAAAGCCCAAAGCGACAAACTACGCTCAACGCGAAATGCCCTTTCCTTAGAAATCAACAAGCTCAAAAAAGAAGGCAAAAAAGCAGACAAGCAGAAAAAAGAAGCAGCGCAGATTCCGCAAAAGCTCAAAGAAGTAGACGACAAGATGACTGCAGCATGGCAGAAAGTGCAGGGCTACCTGACTATGCTGCCCAACATGCTCCACGACAAAGTGCCCCTAGGACCCAATGCAGTTAAAAACAAAGTGCTGAGAACATGGGGCAAACCAACAAAAAAAGACTTTACCTTGCTTTCTCATTCAGAGCTTGCAGAGAAAAAAGGCCTTGCTGACTTTGAGCAGGGCAGAAAAGTCTCTGGCCAAGGCTTTAATTATATTATGGACAAGCTGGCAATGCTGGATCTTGCCTTGCAGCGCTACGGCCTTGACTTTATTATGAAAAAAGGCTTTATCCCTGTTGTGCCACCTATGCTTTTGAACAAAAAAACACTTGGCGGCGCAGTTGACCTTGCAGCCTTTGAAGAAGTCATCTATAAAGTTGACAACGAAGACCTGTACTTGATCGGCACTGCTGAGCACAGCCTGGTTTCGTTCATGAGCGGCAAGACCCTTAGTGAAGAAAAACTGCCCCTGAAGCTCTGCGCAGTCACGCCCTGCTTTAGAAAAGAAATTGGCGGGCACGGGGTTGACACCAAAGGCCTGTTCAGAATGCACCAGTTCAACAAAGTTGAGCAGGTCGTATACGCAACACCAGAAACATCGTTTAAGCTGCTTGAAGAAATACAAAAAATATCAGAAGAATTTTTCCAAAGCCTTGAGATTCCGTACCGCGTTGTTGAAATCTGCTCAGGAGACCTCGGAGGCAAATTTGCAAAGCAATATGACATTGAAGCATGGTTCCCCAGGCCGCAAGCATACCAAGAAGTAACCTCAGCAGGCAACTGCACTGATTATCAAGCTAACCGATTACGCATTGCCTACACAGGCAAAGAGGGTAAAAAGCCAGTACATATTCTCAATAACACCATGGTGGCTACCTCTCGGGCCATGGTAGCTATCTTAGAGAACTTCCAGAACAAAGATGGCTCAGTAACGATTCCCAAAGCGCTTCATAAATACACTGGCTTTAAGAAAATGTAACTATGGCACACATTCCCGCATGGCTCTGGATTATTGCAGGTTTAGCAGTTACTCTTACCAGCGCCTATGTCGGCGACCTTGACTTGTTCTTATATGCAGGACTCTTGTTCTTTGCGTTCGGTATCTTCAAAGTGCTGATACGCTGGGTAACAGCCAAGCCCATCACCCCAGAAGAAAAAAAGGCTTTTGCTCCTCAAAAGCACCACACGACCTATTGCCGGCACTGCAAGACCATCAACTGGGCAACAGCCAACTTCTGCTACCATTGTGGTAGTCGACTACGCTAAATTTTATATACACCAGGGTATTTGTATAGGCTATGGGACTTTTTGATGAAATGCTTGGGTCTGACGAAAGCTTGTTCAAAAATGAGGAAGCACTTAACCCAGACTTTGTGCCCAAAGTTCTTCCCTATCGAGGCATGCAGCAACAGCAGATAGCTAATGCCATCAAGCCCTTGATGATGGGCCGCAATGGCAGAAATATGTTTATTTACGGTGCGCCTGGCATTGGCAAAACAGCTGCAACCAAATGGGTCTTCAGAGACCTGGAAGACAACACTGATGATGTATACACCATCTATGTGAACTGCTGGCAAAAAAACACCACGTACAAAGTGTTTATGGAAGTCTGCGACCAGCTGGGCTATAAATTCACCCAGAACAAGAACACCGAAGAACTGTTCAAGATCATTGCTGGCATTGTCAATAAAAAAGCCGCAGTGTTTGCTTTTGATGAAATAGACAAAGCAGAAGACTTTGACTTCTTATATTCAATCTTAGGCGATATTTACAAGCGCAGCGTCTTACTGATTACCAACTACAAAGAATGGATTACCAAAATAGAAGACCGCATCAAGTCACGCTTACTGCCTGAAGTGCTTGAGTTCAAGCCGTACAGCACAACAGAAACAACAGAAATACTCAAGCAGCGCTCAGACTATGCATTTATTCCTCATGTCTGGGATGACAAAGCCTTTGAGCTGGTAACCACCAAAGCAGGAGCGCTGAAAGATATCAGAACAGGGCTGTATCTCTTGCGAGAATCTGGCTTAAGTGCTGAAGAAGCAAGCAGCAAAAAAATCCTTCCTGAGCATGCAGAACAAGCTGTTCAGAAACTTGATGATTTTTCAATCAAAAAAAGCACTGACCTGGAAGAAGACACGCGCTTGGCATTAACCATTGTCAAAGAAAGCTCAGGCAGTAAAATAGGCGACCTGTACAAGCTGTACAAGGAAAAAGGCGGTGCAGGAACCTATAAGACCTTCCAGCGAAAAGTTGCCAAGCTGGACAAAGCAGGGCTTGTTTCTACAACCAAAACAGCTGGCGGCAAAGAAGGCAATACAACACTCGTGAGTGTTCCTAAGAAACTAACTGATTACTAAGCAGGCTTTTTTCTTTCCTCACTATACGCTGCATGCACTAACTCAAGCGTTCCTGTATAATGCACGCCCTCATCAGTGAACTCAACAGAAACAATTGCTTTGGGATGCTGCTCAGCAAGCTCAACAACCCGGTCAATAACCTCCCGAGGATTCTTGCAGGGCGTTACCCCATAATTTGACGGAGCGCCGTATTTGACCAACATGTTTTCTGGCCGTACTACTAAATCCTGCAAAACACTTAAGGCAAGATTTTTCTGGCCTGGCGAGTGGTCAAACCATTCACTGCCGACAACCATCTCCAGAAACCTATCATCACTAGACGTTCTTAAAAAACCGTAACGCGGCAAAAAAGCCAAGAGTGCTTCAGCTTGTGCTTCCTCAGAAGGTGCTTCTCGTACAATATCACTGAGGCGAATGATATCTGTTTTTCGTCCGTTGTCGTCTGTTGCCATAAGGCGTGGTCTCTAGCCAATAGAACAATTTTCCCCTTTAAAAGGTTTTCTGATATTTTCCCAGAATACTCCCACTGGCACTGGACAGGTGCTCGTGGCGTATTTAAACACATTTGAGCACCTATAGTGCGGTGATACACATGGTTGACCTAAGTCATGCAACAATCGAGAAGCTCTTTTTCGAACAAATAAAAAAACTAACCCAGAGGTGAAACAATGGACCCCATATACACACAAAAAGGACTATTAAACAGCATGGAGGCAGAAGAAATAGATGATGAAGAAATGGGCTTTATGACCGGCTATTTAGCTGCCTAATTTTTTCTTTTATTATTTATATAATTTTAATCCACAAGTTATTTAAATGAAGTTTGCTTCTTGAAACCTATGCGAGAATACAACTTTGACGAATACAACCTTGAAAAACCAAGCATTCTCAAACGTATTCAAGAAGGCAATATCTACATCCATCCAACAGACACCATCTACGGTCTTGGCTGTGATGCAACTAATGAAGCAAGCGTGAAGACCATACGTGCTGCTAAAGAACAGCACAAAATGCCCTTTTCTGTCATCGCGCCCAGCAAAGACTGGATCAGGCAGCACTGCGATGTTGATGAAAAAGGAGAAGAATGGCTTGGCAAACTGCCTGGACCTTACACGCTCATCTTCAAGCTCAAAACAAAAGATATCATTGCGCCCTCAACCAACATGAAAACAGGAACCCTGGGCGTGCGCATGCCCAAGCACTGGTTTTCAGAAGCAGCAAAGCTCCTGAACCTTCCCCTGATAACCACCTCAGTGAACAAAGTAGGCAGAACCTTCATGACTGACCTTGCAAAAATCGATCCTGACATAAAGAAAAAAGTTGACTTTGCCATCTACGAAGGTGAAAAACCCGGCAGAGCAAGCACAGTGGTTAATTTAGCAGGAGAAATCAAGATTATCGAGCGTTAAATCATCAACGCAATTCTCGCCGCACCGAGAAGACCTGCCTGTTCATTCTTAACAACAAAAATAGGAATTTTTTTCAGCAGATGGTCCATACGGGGTTTAGTGGTAAATGCTTTGGCAAATACTTTTGACTTGAGCTGCTTAATGATTTTTGGCGCAATGCCGCCTGCAATGTATACGCCGCCTGTTGCTTTTGCTTTCAGGGCAAGGTTGCCTGCTTCACTGCCATAATAGTGCACGAACACATCAACAGCATTCCGGGCAAGTTTTTCCTGCGAAGCTGTTATGGCTTCAGGCTCTGCTTTTTTCCCAGAAAGAAAATGATAGATGCCTTGCAAGCCGCTACCACTTAAGACCGTGCCCCATTGGCAATAGCCATGCTTTTTAGCTAAATAGTTACGCAAGCGCCAGCCAAACTCCGTTGTGGGACTAAAATCAACATGCGCTCCTTCGCTTGGCACTGCCACATACCTGCCGCCATTCCAGACCAGCAATGCTTCTCCTAAGCCCGTGCCTGCACCAAGCAATGCAATAGTGCCCTTTTTTTCAACAGCACCTTGCTTGATTTTCACAAAATCCTTTTTTTGCAGCAAGGGAATGCTGTGCGCAAGAGCTTCAAAATCATTGACCAGTTTCAGATGGCGTATCTTGGTTGCTTTGCTCAGTTTTTTTGCGTGCACTGTCCATGGCAAGTGAGTGATTTTGGCCACACCACGCATAACAGGACCTGCAACAGCAAAACAGGCAGTGTCAGGATGCACATCAAGTGCTTTTATAAAATTAAGAACAATTTTTTCAAGGCTTTTGAACTTCTTGCTATCATATTTTGCATACGCAACCCTGATAAGCTTGCCATTCTTAAGCGTGAACAAGCCGAGTCGCGTTCGAGTCCCGCCAATATCTCCGGCTAATACTAATGCCATAACCACCTCTTTTTGCTTGCAAAAAGAGACCAGCAGAATGTGTTCATTCTGCGCTGCCTCTTTTTTAATCGCCTTTCATAACACCTAATGGTCGAAGGCGCGCAACCATCTTGCCTATCTTCAAGGCATCACTGATTTTAGCAACTTCATCAATATCCTTGTACACCAAGTGACATTCTTCAGCCAAGCCCTTCATGGAGCCAGACATGACCACCACATTCTTATCTTCCAAATGCTTTTTGACTTCTTGGCCGCGGAATTGCTTCAACGCTTTGGTTCGCGACATTAACCTGCCTGCACCATGCGCTGTTGAGCCAAAGCTCACCTGCTCTGCTTCTTTAGTTCCCAGTAATAAATAACTTGCGGTGCCCATGCTGCCAGGAATCAAAACTGGCTGGCCCACTTTTCTGTACACTGCAGGAATTTCTTCTCTGCCAGGACCAAAGCTTCGAGTAGCGCCTTTACGGTGAATGCACACTTCTTTGCGCTTGCCATCAATCTCATGCTTCTCAAACTTAGCCAGATTATGGCAGACATCATAAACCATATTCATACCTTCTGCATTTCCCAAGACTTTCTGGAATGAGTCTCTTACCCAATGCATGATCATGTGCCGGTTAGCAAAAGCAAAATTAATAGCGCACGCCATTGCCTTGATGTAGTTTTGGCCCATTTCAGACTGAATAGGCGCATTGACTAATTCTCTATCAGGCAAGTGCTTAAAGCCATACTTGTCTTCCATTGAGCGGATATAATCAGAAGCAACCTGATGCCCAAAGCCGCGGCTGCCGCAATGAATCATCACTGTCACCTGCCCTTCTTTTTCAATGCCAAAGGTCTTTGCAGCAACTGGATCAAAGATTTTGTCAACAGCCTGGATTTCTAAGAAATGATTTCCGCTGCCTAAGGTTCCTAACTGCGGCAAGCCTCGCGCAAGTGCTCGTGCGCTGACCTGTGCAGGATCTGCGCCAGGCATTTTACCTTCTTCTTCAGTCCTCTTAAGGTCATCTTTAGTGCCATAGCCTTCTTTGACTGCCCATTCAGCACCATTTTTGAGAATTTCCAATAACACATCCTTGCTGAGTTTGGTAATGCCGCCTTTGCCAACCCCTGCAGGCACTTCCCTGAAGAGCTCAGTGAGGATGGCCAAGCGATCTTTTTCAATATCAGTAGCAGTCCAGTTAGTTCTCAGCAAGCGCACACCACAATTAATGTCATAGCCCACGCCGCCAGGAGAAACAACCCCTTCTTGCAGGTCAAATGCAGCTACACCGCCAATAGGAAACCCATAGCCCTGATGCGCATCAGGCATAACATACGAAGCTTTCTGTATGCCTTTCAAGTGAGCAACATGCTTTGCCTGCAACAATGTCCTGTCTTGCTTGATTTTTTCCATCAAGACATCAGAAGCAAAAATTCTCGCAGGAACCTGCATGCCGCCGGTCTGCGGAATCTCCCAGATATACTCGCTGATCTTTTTTACGCCAACTTCTTCCATAAGAAAAACTACTCGAAGCGATTATATAAACATTTCTAAATATCGAGGACAACCTGCACATACTCATCAGTTATTTCCATCTCATTATAGGTTGGTGCTTTGACACCCGTATGCCGCTCGTACTTTTCCTTATACTTATCACCAACAAAAGTGCCAGTGATCTGGAAGCCTTCAGCTGTTTCCTCAAGCTTTACGTCCTTGACCTCATGCAAGATAAAGAACTCAGCATCACACAGATAGACAATTTCTTCAAGCCAGTTATACAATAATGCCTGCTTGTCCTTGCCCGTTACAGTCACCTTTTTTTTCTCGTTTGCCTCAATCTGCTCATGGTCAAACATGACTGACGTTGTTGCTAACGCTGCATTGACAAACTGTTCCTCTACTGTTTTTCCGTACGCTCTGAACTTGACGTCAGCAGTGTGTGGCAAAAAATCATATTTTTTCATTAGTAGAACTCAACAAGATCATCGTCTTCTTTTTCAGTCTGTTCATCCAGCAATTGCTGGCTGGAAAGCTCCTCGCCGCTTGGCTCAGCAGGAGCGCTTGAGAACATATCAGCAAAAGCATTCGTTGGTGCAGGTGCTGGCTCAGGCGCTGAGTCCATGGCATCAACGCTTGGAGAAGGCGAGTCAAAGATATTTCTTGGTTGCGCAGGCTCATTTGAGTATACATGTGATTCACCAACCAGCTGCTGCAAGAGCCTAATGGCTTTGCGAATCTCAGCATGCGAGTCCTGCTGCGTATCTATAGTAATCCTCATTTTTAGGAGAAATCTGGTGTTTTATGTATAAATAGTTTTCTAAAAAGCTTATCTGAACGTGCCCAATATGAGCACTCGCTTGTTTTCTGCATGATGATTGACGTATTTAACAAAGCGCATCATGCTTTTGGTTCGCTGCACAATCGAGAACGTGTTATATGCAGGCGCGATAGTCAGTACACCACTTCCTTTTCTGGTGTACACCATAGCTCCTCCAGCTGCAGGATGCCATGCTGGTGTTAAATCAAGCATCACATCAACACCTGGTTTTTCTTTATACGCATCATGCAGGACCGTATACTGTTTTTTGCCAAATTTTCTGATGGTAAGCTCCTTGCATTTGAGCTTTTTCTTGGCAATAAACTGCACTAAGGCAGTTATTTCAGCAAACACGCTCCTGAGTTCTTTGGGAATGCGCTTGGCTTCATCATAGCAGTGCAGGTCAGGAACATAGTTTCTGGTGAAGGACAGCTTGTTGACTGCTGTTTTGACTTTTTTAAGCGCATCATCTGCTAAAAAGGCATGCAGCTGGATGCTTTGTGGATTGCTTATAGTGAATGCTTTGCGCACATCATGCAGCAGGTCTGTTCGCATGTAGGCTTTGTTAATTCCCATGGAACCACCCTGCAAAGCTTACTCGTTGTTTGTTAGCTTGCACTTCATTGACTTGATGAAATGATTTTCGCGTTACGGTGAACAAGAAAAGCGTATTGAACTGCGGCACATACTGCTTGGTCATGCGAAATGGATGACTTTCTCTTGTGGTGAACATGCCCAGCGAGCCGCCATCTCGCTTCTTAAAGCCATGGCTGATATTCACCACAAACGCCACTTTGCGCGACTCCAGACGGTCATCATGCGGCAATAAATAATCCCCATCAGAATACACAAAGCCTGACATATCTAGCTTTTGGCTTAATTTAGTGCTTGTCAGCCAACCAACATACTGCTTGAACTCTTTTGAATTAAACAAGCGATAAAAAGAGCGCAGGGTTGGATTTTTTACATGCCTGATATCCTGCGGAGTTTGCCAAAAACTAAACAAATCTGCTTCTTTGCGCTTAAAATCCTGTTTCAGCAATGCTTTGCGGACTTTTCTGATTTTATCAACGCGAAAAAAGCCTGGCAAGGCATGATGCGGAAACGGCCGTTGCTGGCGGTACTTTCTCTTGAGCTTGCGCACAGCAGGATAATCAAGATATTTAGGAGAAACCCATTCATCAAGTATGGCTTTACTCATAGACCCTCTGGTAGTTCATGAAAATATTGTTAGCTACTTCTTCTTCAGTAAAATCCTTGACTTGGGCAATATACTTTACAGCAAGGGCAACATCTGCTGGTTCACTATGCCTGCCTGGAACTGGTGACAGCCAGGGTCCATCTGTCTCAGTCAGTATCTGGTTGATATTAGCTATTTCAGCAACCATTTGAAAATGCTTAAGCTTTGCAATGATGGCAGGAATAGAAAAAGTATAGCCCAGGTCTGCTGCGCGCTTAACTAAGTGCTTTCTGCCCATAAAGCAGTGCAATACCACCTTCTTCACGTTGCTTGATTCAAGCATATCAAGGCAGTCAGCTTCTGCTTTTCTGGTATGCACTACCACTGGCTTTTTGATCTTCTCTGCAACAGCAAGCACTTTTTCAAAATTTATTTTCATTTTCTTGTGCATCTCAGGATCCGTAACCCAGTGATAATCAAGGCCGCACTCGCCAATAGCTGCAATCTCATCTTTTTTCCCAGCAATAAACTTCAGTTCTTTGTCAACATCAAAGGGCTCTATCTGGCGTGCCAGCCCTGCTTCATCTGCGCCAGCTCCCACTGCATCAGTAGGATAAATACCTAAGGAACACCGCACCAAGGGCGCGTATTTTTTTGCAAGCGCAAGGCATTCCCGGTTAGTGGGCACATTGACCCCAGAACAAATAATGGCTTTGACGCCTGCTTTTTTGGCGCGTTCAAGAACTGCATCAAGCTCTTTTTTGTACAGTTCGTGCGTCAGATGGCAGTGGTCATCAACTAACATCATTTCAGGTACCTCTTGAAAAATGCCAAGACTTTTTGCTCATAGGCTTCAGGATCTTGTGCATAACTATAGCCATGGCCTGCGCCAGCTACCAGCCAGAGTTCAGTTCTGTTCTTATTGCTGTTTGCATAAATCAATTCTGAATTTTCAGAACTAATCTGCCAATCACTGGCGCCATGAATAAGCAAGACCTGCGCGCGTACATTTTTAATGCTTTTCATTGGCTGCACATCCGCAGTGTCAATGCCCATAAAGAGCTTTGCATACAATTGCGTCAGCCACACTAATGGAAGTTTTAACGGCCCTAAGAACCAGTAACTGCGTTCAATCATCTTATCAATCGTAGCATATGAGCTATCAGCAACAATGGCTGTAAGCTCTTTGGGATGCGCCATAATAATTGAAGCAGCACCTAGGCTGAAGCCAATAGCCCCAAAGGTTTGTTTCAAGTCTTTGCGGGATGTCAGATACTTCACTGCAGCCTTGACATCTTCTTGTTCTTTATAGCCAACAGTAGTCATCTTGCCTTGGCTTTCGCCAAAGGAGCGAAAATCAAACAAGAAGAGATTATAGTGCGGATGTAAAAATGCTGCCAAAGATAAGATATTTGCTTTGTCAAATGGGTAGCCATGACCAACCACGATGGTCGGCTTTGATTTGTTTGCGATAACCAACCACCCTGCAAGCCGCATATTATCTGCGGTGGTAAATTGAATATCTTCATAGCGCATATTGTATGAATCAGGGTTAAGCTCAGTCTTGAACTTTGGCGGAAATATGCTGAGCAAGAAATTAACAAACGAGAGCACTAGAATAAACACCAATACAAAGACCACAAGCTTCCAGGCCATAGCGGTATTAAAAATCGATGCTTTTTTAAACCTTTCCAGCATATATGCTATCGGGGGAAATATGGAAAATCCAAGTTTTCACAGGGAAAAAACCAAGCAAACGATTGACCTTGCCAAGCTGCCAAAAGTTGAAGGATTGCAGCTTGACAAAGCACTGAGCGTGCAGGAGCTTATCAAA
The DNA here is from genome assembly GCA_041599235.1 of Candidatus Woesearchaeota archaeon. GTDB lineage: Archaea > Nanobdellota > Nanobdellia > Woesearchaeales > ARS49 > JBFHWZ01. The sequence goes on from JBFHWZ010000011.1 coordinate 10,943, forward strand.
CAATACAAAAAACTGGGCTTTCAGGCAAGCAATCTGGGCAAAGCAACTGAGGTCATTGCGCGCATGCAGAAAAACCGTGCAGCAGTTTTTCTTGCGTATACCTCTAATATGATCAGCTCTGGCTTGCGCGAGATCATAGCACAGCTGGTCAAGCACAACCTGGTCGCAGGCATCATAACCTCAACTGGCGCCATAGAAGAAGACATCATGAAATGCACTGATCAATTCTATGTAGGTGATTTTGAAGCTGATGATGTTGAAATTAAAGAAAATGCACTGAACAGAATCGGCAATATCTATGTTCCCGATAAGCACTACTGCACGTTTGAGGATTTCCACATGGATTTTTTGGAAAAAACCTATGCTGAGAAAAAAATCATGGCACCCAGCGAATATATCAGACGCTTGGGCCTGCTTCTGCAGGATGAACAGTCAGTCTTGTACTGGGCTGCAAAAAATGATATTCCTATCTATTGCCCGGGCTTTGTTGACGGCGCCATGGGCGATCACTTTTATTTTTTTAACCAAAAGCACAAAGACGAACCGTTCATTATTGATACCACTGCTGATGTAACCAGCTTTTACAATCTCATCATGCAGCCAGAAAAGATTGCGGGTGTTATTTTGGGCGGCGGCATTGCCAAGCACCACCTTATTGGCGCTGCAATCATCAGGGACGGTCTTGATTATGCCGTATACATACAAACAGGGACGCAATATGACGGTTCATTGTCAGGAGCGCAGCCAAAAGAAGCTGTCAGCTGGAACAAGCTTAAAGAGGAAGAGAATGCTGTTGTGGTTGAAGGCGATGCAACCTTGATCTTCCCGCTGATTGCGCATGCCTGGCTGCACCCTTAACGCTTCTTCATGCGTGCAAACATCTTGCGCTGCAATGCAAGTATTTCTTCAATATCCTTCTCTGACTTAAGATTGGTCTGAAAGTCAAGTTCTGAGCGCAGATTAGCGATCTCAGCATCTCGGTTCTGGCTCATCAAAATAAATGTTGCCAGAAAGATAGCTTCTAAAGAAACAACCAAGGTCAGCAACCCATAGGGAAACGGGTCAAACACAAACTGCATGCCAAACCAGCCAAGGTTCAGCACAATCCATAATCCAAACCACAGAATATGGATATATACAAACTCAACACTGCCGCAAAAATGTGTTATAACATCAGCAACACGATCAGACCACGTTTTGTGCTTGGCAATCTCACGCGCAACATTTTTTGTCTTCAGCATAACCTCTTGCTGGGTCATGCGCCACGCATGCTTTTCAAGACCGCAGACTTCACAATGGCCCGCTATTTCATCCTTCAGCATTGCAGCAACATTGCCGCACTTGGTGCAGACATACAGCCGTGATTCAGGAGCTGGCTTGCCTACCTGCAAAAGGTTGTTCTTTTTCACCATCTTTTTCCTTCGCGCAGCTCTGGGCTGTTCAGTACTACTGCTGTAACACCCTATAAATTTATTAGTAGTCATCAAAAAGTGACTAACAGAGAAGCGAAATCATTAAATATCCCGCATAAACAATCATGTACGGTGGTACTATGACCGTAGTAGGATTACAATTTGACAAAATCAACGTAACAAAGCTCAAGCCAGCTTCAGGCAAAATCAATGTCAACAATAATGTTGCAGTCAAAAACTGTGAAAAAACAGACCTGAAGTTTGGCACCAGCAAGCAAAGCGCGCTTAAAATAACCTTTGAGTTCGTTGCAAACTATGAGCCAAAGATAGCAACCATCACGCTCAACGGCAATATCAATTACTTTGACACGCCAGAAAAAGTTGATGAATTGTTCAAAAACTGGAAAAAGGATAAAAAACTTCCCAAAGAGGTTCTCACCCCAGTCCTGAACAGCATACTGACCAAATGCAATGTGGAGGCACTCATACTTTCACGTGAGATTAACCTGCCCCCACCCGTACCCTTGCCAAAGGTACAGATGAAATAAAGTTCTTCTCACTTAGGAAAAATATTAAATACAAATAACACATAGAGTATACTATGGAAACAGTAAAAGAGCTGAAACTAAAGGTCGTCGAAGCAATCCAAGAAGATGTCAACAAAGGCATTGTCAGAATAGACTCTGGCTACATGCGGGAAATAGGCGTACGACCAGGCGACATTGTTGAAATCGAAGGCTCACGCAAGACTGTTGCCATTGCAGACCGCGCGCTACCGGGCGATATTGGCCTCAACCACATCAGAATGGACGGCCTGTGCAGACGCAATGCACGCACGGGCATTGGCGAGCTTGTCAAAGTCAGAAAAACAGAAGTAAAAGAAGCTAAAAAAGTGGTCATTGCACCAGCGCGCCCTGGCATCATCATCAAAACAAATTCTAATAACATTCTCAAGCCCGGATTGCTCGGCAGAGCCATTGTCAAAGGAGATATCATCTCCCTTGGCGGAACCAGGCGCAGACGAAACACCATGACCGGCAGCCCGTTCTTTGATGAAGTCTTCAGCATGATGGAAGAAACCTCTGTTGGCCTGGGCGGTTTCATGCCTGACATCAAATTTGTGGTAACTGAAATCCTGCCAAAGCAAGCAGTCATTGTAACTGACTCAACAGATATTCTACTGAAGCCACAGGCAGTTGATGTTGAAGAAGAAGGCGCACTGGACATCAGCTACGAAGATATTGGCGGCCTTGGGGATGAAATCAAAAAAATAAGGGAAATGGTTGAGCTGCCCTTAAAACACCCCGAGCTTTTTGAACGGCTCGGCGTTGAACCGCCCAAAGGCGTTCTGCTGCACGGCCCGCCCGGAACCGGAAAAACACTGCTGGCAAAAGCAGTTGCCAATGAAACCAACTCACACTTCATTTTAATCAATGGTCCGGAAATCATGAGCAAGTATTATGGCCAGTCAGAAGAAAACTTGCGTAAAAAATTCGAAGAAGCAGAGAAAAATGCTCCTGCCATTGTATTTATTGATGAGATAGATGCCATTGCAAGCAAACGAGAAGAAACACGCGGCGAAGTAGAACGGCGCGTTGTTGCGCAAATGCTTGCCTTAATGGACGGCCTGAAAAGCAGAGGCAAAGTGGTGGTCATTGCAGCAAGCAATGTACCTAACATCCTTGACCCTGCACTGCGAAGACCCGGCAGGTTTGACCGAGAGCTCGAGATCGGCGTGCCCAACAAAGAAGGCAGATTGAATATCCTGAAGATTCACACCAGAAACATGCCCTTGGCAAAAGATGTTAGTCTTAAAGAAATAGCAACCATCACGCACGGCTTTGTCGGTGCTGACTTAGCAAGCCTGGCAAAAGAAGCAGCCATGATTGTGCTCAGACGCGCCATGCCTGACTTAAAATATGACAAAGAAGAAGAAATTCCCAAAGAAGTGCTTGAGAAATTACAAGTCACCAAGCAAGACTTCAAAGAAGCGCTGAAAGTAGTGCGGCCCTCAGCACTCAGAGAAGTGTTTGTAGAAATACCCAATATCAAATGGGATGATGTTGGCGGCCTTGAGTCAGTCAAGCAAGAACTCAAAGAAGCAGTTGAGTGGCCCTTAAAGCACCCTGAAAGCTTCAGACGCCTGGGCGTGAAACCGCCCAAAGGAGTATTATTGTACGGCGCACCAGGCACAGGAAAAACACTGCTGGCAAAAGCAATTGCCAATGAAAGCGAAGCAAACTTCATCTCAGTCAAAGGACCAGAATTGCTCAGCAAGTGGGTTGGTGAAAGCGAAAAAGCAGTGAGGGAAATATTCCAAAAAGCACGCCAAACTGCCCCTACCATCATATTCTTTGATGAAGTTGATTCCTTAGCACCGCGAAGAAGCGCAGGCTCAGACAACCATGTTTCTGAACGCGTTGTTAATCAATTATTGACCGAAATGGACGGCCTTGAAGGACCGCACGACATAGTCATCATCGCAGCAACCAACCGTCCCGACATGGTTGACACAGCCTTATTGCGCCCGGGCAGGTTTGACCGAATCATCCTCACCCCAGTTCCTGACAAAGAAAGCAGGCTCAAAATCTTTGAACTGCACGCCCAAGGCTTACCTACCCAAGACGTTGAACTTGACAAGCTCGCAGAACAAACAGACGGCTATGTCGGTGCAGACATTGAAGCAGTCTGCAGAGAAGCAGCCATCCTGGCACTCAGGGAAGACCTCAAAGCAAAAGACATTTTCACCAAGCATTTTGACGAAGCACTCAAAAAAGTACGGGCAAGTGTCAGCAAAGACATTGAAGAACTATACGAATCATTGCAAGACAAATTCAAAGCAGCACGCGCCAAAGAAATGAAAGCAGAAAAGCCAGCATACTTCGGATAACCAAAACCTTAATAAACCGTCCTTCTTGAAGCTTCCCTATGGTAAAAAGAGTGCATGCTAGTCATATTCTAGTCAAAACAGAGGAAGAAGCGCTCAGCATCTTGTTTGACCTTAAGCAGGGCAAGAGTTTTGAGGACATGGCCAAAGCAAAGTCCTCCTGCCCTTCAGGCAAGAAAGGCGGTGACTTAGGATGGTTTGGCAGAAATCAGATGGTCAAAGAATTTGAAGATGCAGCCTTTGCTCTGAAAAAAGGCGAACTCAGCAGGCCAGTAAAAACACAGTTTGGCTGGCATATTATCAAGGTTAACGACGTCCAATAAGATGGCAGAAGGTGATCGTGTTAAGGTTATGACCCAAGATGAAGCACTAGAAGGCACGCTCATGCCTGAACAAAAAGACTTTGTTGTCCTGAAGCTTGCTTCTGGCTATAATATTGGCATTGACAAAAAGCGCGTGCGTGAAATCAAGGTGTTGGACAAAAAGAAAAAGCGCGAAGTTGAGCTGCCCAAAGAAACGCCCAAAAAAGGATTGCCCAAGATAACCATCTTACACACTGGCGGCACCATTGCCTCAAAAGTCGATTATGAAACAGGCGGTGTTGTTGCACGCTTTAGCCCAGAAGAAATCATGGGCATGTTTCCTGAGCTCAAAGATATTGCGAATATTGATTCTAAGCTTATTTCAAATATTTTCAGTGAAGACATGCGCTTTAGCCATTATAATGCACTTGCACAGGAAATAGAAAAAGAAGTCAAGCAAGGCGTAGCAGGCATCATAGTAACCCATGGCACGGATACCCTGCATTACACTGGCGCAGCACTGAGCTTTATGCTGCAGGACTTAGGCGTGCCAGTCATTCTTGTTGGCTCGCAGCGCAGCTCAGACCGAGGCAGCAGCGATGCAGCAGGCAATCTGCTATCAGCAGCCTTTTTCATTATTGCCAGCAAAAACTTTGCAGAAGTGGCCTTGTGCATGCATGAAAGCAGCGATGACAACACCTGCCTCATCCTGCCCGGCACAAAAAGCAGAAAAATGCATACCTCGCGAAGAGATGCATTCAAAGCAATCTCAGTAACACCCTGGGCACGCGTGAACCTGCAAAAGAAAAAAGTTGATTATTTCAGAACCAACTACAACAAACGAGCAACCAAGCCAGTGAAAGTACGCTTATTCAAAGAAAATCTTGAAGTGGGGCTTATCAAAATGCACCCGCACCTGTATGCAAGAGAATTTGAAGCCTACCGTGGCTTTGACGGCCTTATTGTGGAAGGTTTTGGCATTGCAGGAAACATCCCTATTAATGAGACAGACAAAGCAACAAAAGAGCACCGGAAAATAGCAGCTGCAGTAGAACAGCTCGTGAAAGCAGGCACGATCGTCTTTGCAACATCACAATGCATTGCCGGCAGCCTGAACATGAATGTCTACAGCACCGGCAGGCATATGCAAGAACTGGGCGTGATTGGCAATTACTGTGACATGACTGCAGAAACAGCCTTTATCAAGCTTGCCTGGCTCTTAAGCAATCATAAAAAAGATGAGGTGTCAGAACTTATGACAAAAAATCTTGTTGGCGAAATCAGCGAACGAAATGAGGTGGTAGAATGAAACACAAAGCAACACCAGCACACGCACTTATGCATTTGCTTATCTACGCAGGACTGACTATTGGCTTTATTGCCTTATTTGTCATTATCTATAACCTGCTCACAGTCTCAACAACCTTCTTAGACAGCCCCTATCGATTCTTCCTATACTTTTTCATGATCTTGCTGGCGCTCAGCCTGAGCTTTATCATCTTTTTTGTGCTGTACAAGACAACCAACCTGCGAAACTATGTCAAAAGCAGAGGAACACTCATTTCAATCATTGTTTCGTTTGTGGTGACCGCGTTCCTTATCATCCTTAATGACATCCTGACAAGCGCAGACCAGTTGGCAAAAGAATCAATCAGCGTAACAACTGTTTTCGAAGGCCCCCCCATCAACTTTTTGTTCACTGGCCTGCTGATTTTCATCCTGCTCAATCTGGCGTTTGTTATTTTCAGCGGCAAAAAACAGCACAAGCACGCCCTTGAGCACTACGCCTTTTGGTTCTTTGTGCTCATGATGTTCATGCTTATCATCAAGTTTTTGGTCAGCTTTGCGACATGATTACCATCACTGAGCTCCTGAACAAAATAAAATGGGACGCGCAGGAAGACCCTGCTGACTACACGCTTGCCTACTATGACCGCGTGGAGAATACGCTCAAAGAAATCAAGCTGACGCGCGTTACTGTTGAAGAAGGCTTTATGCGCACGCGCATTGATGGCACGGATGTGCAGATTCCCCTGCACCGCATCAAAGAAGTGAAAAAACAGGGAAAAACAATATGGAAGAGGCCGACTACCAACGACTAGGCTTGAAATGCGGCATTGAAATACACCAGCAGCTTGAAGGCTCTAAACTATTCTGTCAGTGCGAAACAAGCATCCGCGATGACGACCCTCATTTTGCTGTGCAGCGCCAGATCAGGGCAGTTGTTGGCGAGCTCGGACAGGTTGACATTGCAGCAGCACAGGAAATGGCAAAACACAAGACCTTTACCTATCAGGGCTATGTGGACAGCACATGCGAAATCGAGCTTGACGAAACACCGCCACGGCCGCTTAACACGCAAGCGCTCACTGCAGCAATACAAGTCAGCAAGCTCATGCAGGCCAGCATTGTTGACAGCATGCAAGTTATGAGAAAAACAGTTGTTGATGGCAGCAACACCTCAGGCTTTCAGCGAACAGCGCTGCTGAGCCGCAATGGCAGCATCACCACACAAAAAGGCCCTATTGGTATTCAGACCATTGTACTTGAAGAAGATTCCTGCAGAATCATGGGCGAAGAGCAAGCTGAAGTGCTGTATCGCCTGGACCGCTTAGGCATTCCCCTTATTGAAATAGCAACAGACCCTGATATCCACACCCCTAAGCAATGCAAGGAAGTAGCTGAAAAAATCGGCATGCTCCTCAGAAGCCTTGACTCAGTCAAGCGCGGACTGGGAACCATCAGGCAAGACGTGAATGTCAGCATCAAAGGCGGCACGCGCGTAGAAATCAAAGGTGCGCAAGACCTCAAGCTCTTGCCCACGCTTGTTGAGCTTGAAGCACTACGACAAAAAGCCTTGCTGGAAATCACGCACGAACTTCAGAAGCGCAAAGTAAAGAGCATTGCAAGCGCGTTCAAGGATGTTACTGCGCTTCTCAGCACTTCAGACAGCAAAGTCATAACCAACACCCTCAAAAAGAAAGGGGTTGTGTATGCAGCAAAACTTACAGGCTTTGCAGGGCTTATTGGCAAAGAAGTGCAGCCCAACAAGCGCTTAGGGACTGAATTCAGCGAGCGCGCCAAAGTCATTGCCGGAGTGGGCGGCATCTTTCATTCAGATGAATTGCCTGCCTATGGCATCACTGCTATTGAAGTTACTAAAATCAAAAACACCCTTGGCTGCAGCAAAGACGATGCGTTCTTCATGGTAGCAGACAGTGCACGCCGCGCAGAGCAAGCAATTGCAGCAGTGCAGGCGCGGGCAACACAAGCACTAAGCGGGGTTCCGCAAGAAGTGCGCAAAGCAAACGATGATGGCACCACCAGCTATTTACGGCCCATGCCTGGCGCAGCACGCATGTATCCAGAAACCGATATCCCTCCAGTCACCATCACCAAAAAACTATTGGCAGTCAAAACACCTGAGTTGCTTTCAGAAAAAGAAGCACGATACAAGAAACAGGGCTTGGGAAAAGACCTTGCTGCCCTGCTTGCACGCTCAGTGCACCGGGACCTTATTGAACAGCTCATCAAAAGCTGCACAAACGTAAAGCCTGCATTTATTGCTGAATTCATACTGAGCGCACGCAAACAAGCAAAAGCGCAGCATGGCATTGACATCACGCCAACAAATGAGGACTTTACTGTGCTGTTTGAAATGCTCAATACTGATACTATCAGCAAAGAAGCATTGCTGGACATTCTCAAAGAGCAAAAACCAGTCAAAGAAATCATTGGCAATTATCAGCTCATGAGCACTGCTGACCTGGAGAAAGAGCTCAAGCGCATCATTACAGCAAACAAAAAAGCTCCATTCAACGCCCTTATGGGAGAGGCTATGAAGCAGCTCAAAGGCAAAGCAGACGGAAAAAAAATAGCTGCGCTGCTGAAGAAATTAGCTCAATAATATTCTATCTGGTCAAACAGGTTAGGCTCTGGTTTTTTTATGACAAAATGCGCAACCAGCATAATAGCTATTGCCACCACTGCTCCAAGCGTATTATAGACCAAATCCCACATGGTATTAAACCAGCCACCACCATGTGCTTCAATAGCTTCAATGGTTGGTATGCCCTCAATGGTCTGGCCAGGAATGCCATCACCAGCACCCCACAGCAATGCACCTTCGCCAAAGCCAAAGATGACAAAGCCGCTGAATTCAATCAGCTCAATAGTGCTGCCAACACCCAGCCCTGCGAACAATACTAGTGCAATCACCAGCCAGGTCTTTTTAGTGAGCCTTCTGTCCATGAACTGCACTGCGTACTGGAAGAATAATAAGGTAAATGCCAAAATAGGCACAAAGTGCGTTATATGGTCCCATTGAACCCCAATAGGTGATTTGAAATACCAGCCAAATACACCTGCGCTGTGCAAGATAAAGCTCAAAATAATGAGCGTGTAAATAGGCAGGTTTAAGCGCCAGCGATTATACGTCAGGTAGAAAAATACTACAACAGCCAGAAAGAATAGCGTATCAGTTACGTACGAGCCAACATTGCTGAGGTGCGCATACCAGGTAAACGTCAGAAATATCAGTATGGCAACTATTGTTACAAAGTTTAGCAGTTTGTCTCTGTGAAATATCATTGCTCCCACTCGCTATGCTTAAAAGAACGATTTCTCTATTTATATACTTTTCTATATATATTACAGAAGTACTAATAAGTTGGCTGCCCAGAGCATGCCTTCATCAGCGTGATAAAAAGCTGACCTATAGGGTTTGCCGTTGGGAAAGTACAGTTCATAAAAAGTCTTGTATTTTTCAACCAGCTGCACATACTTGACAATATGCTCTGCAGCTTTAGCAGGATTGATTTTCTTAAGCAACTGAACGTACAGCAGACCCATATGTGCCCAAATGCAGTTGCGCTCCCAGCCAGGTACAAAAAGCTCATAGGCAATCATGTTCTCTTGCGAGCGCCCAGTCATGTACTTCAAAGGAAACGGCGTGTCAAGATGCGCTTGCTGCACTGCTGCAAAGGCCTTTTTCATAATATCTTTGCTGTACAAGCCAAAATAAAACTGAAACAGATTTGCATCGCCTGTTACGTACAGCCTTCCGCTTGAATCGTCTAAAAAATACTTGCCAGTCCAGAACTGCCTTTTGACCTTTTCCTTGAGCTTGTGCCTGCGCAAGGGATTTTTGAACTTTAATCTGTCTAATTCATCTGAAAGCATAGCTGCAAATACGTTATCATAGCACGAGGAGTCCCTGATGGCATAATCGCGCATGCCAGAAAAGTTTGTTTGCCGCTTTACCATGCCTGTTTTTGGATCAATGACGTTCGTATAGAACAGGTCAACCTGGCGTTGCAAAAAGAGCCTGTATTTTTTTATGAGCTTGGTTGCGCGTGCAACCCGCAATGACCTGAACAAGTACGCAACACTATCAGGCGAGTAATAGTCAGGGAAGTTAAAGCATACGCCCTTAGGGCTTATGGTGCTGGTAATAACATGGTTGCGGGAATAATGGAACAAAGCATACTCTAAGGTCTTCAGAACCTTATCGCGATAGCCCAGCTTGAGCAAGGCATCCACGCACCAACCAAAGTCCCGTGCCCAAAACTCAGCATAATTGCCAGTGCTGTTCCTAAAGTATTTTCCATTCCAGCAATCATCAATAATCGCCTTGCAAATATACCGCGCAGTGCCTGGATACTGCTTTGGCCCAACCAGCTTGCGCTTAGTTGAACGCCTGAAATACCTGAGCCCTTCTGAAACGTAAACTTTTTTCATCCTCTTTTTGACGCGCTCGGAACAAATTCGAGTTCTCGTAGCTCCTCACGCTGACGCGCTCGGAAGGATTCGAACCCTCGACCTACTGCTTGCTCCGCTTGGGAATAGGAGGCAGTCGCTCTATCCAGGCTGAGCTACGAGCGCTTATACAGTGCAATAAGGAGAGTATTTTTAAACATTATCCTAATTATTGAGCATATGTACAAACTCAAGCAGCAACCAGAAGATTTCATAGTAACAGAAATCAGCACCATACAGCCAACAAGCGGCGAATATGCATTGTTCACGCTCAAGAAAAAAAATTACACTACAATCAGAGCTCTTGAACAGCTCAGCACAGCACTGCACAAGCCACTTAAGGCCTTTGGCTTTGCTGGCAGCAAAGACCGGCAAGCAATAACAGAACAAACCTGCAGTGCTAAAGGTGTCAGCAAGGCTGCTTTGGAGAACATAGCACTAAAGGATATTACCCTCACCTATCTTGGCCAGCTAGACCGGCCAGTCAGCCTTGGCCAGCTGGAAGGAAACCACTTTGCAATCACTGTACGCAATATTGACGCGCTTCCCAAAGCTAAAACAACATTCATCAACCTTTTTGGCGAGCAGCGCTTTAGCACCAACAATGCAGCAATAGGAAAAGCACTTGTCAAGCGCGACTTCAAAAAAGCAACAGAGCTTGTTCTTGAAAATACTGGCGAAGCAGAACAGCGCGTGCAAGCAGCGCTTGAACAACAGCCAAATAATTACCTTGCAGCGCTCAAGCAGATTCCCAAGCTAATACTGCGCCTCTATATACACGCATACCAGTCAGAACTTTGGAACCGCACTGCAGCAGAAACTGCGAAAACAACCCACGACCCAATAACCATTCCTCTGATTGGCTTTGGAACAACAGGAAAACAAGCCATAGTACAAGCAGAAGGCATTACGCCACGGGATTTTATCATCAAAGAACTGCCTGAGCTGAGCAGCGAAGGCTCTGAACGCGAGCTATACGCAACTGCAGAAGAAGTGGAGATCGGAAAACTAGAAAATGACGAGCTTAATGAAGGCAAGAAAAAAGTGCTTTTGAAATTCAAGCTAGGCAAAGGCTGTTATGCTACAGAATTTATCCGACAATTGTTTGCAGCTCCTTAAACACATCCTCAACAGACTTATTGCCATCCACTTCATAGACAACATTTTTTGGCCGATAATACGCAATCACCGGCTCAGTCTGCTCATAATGCCAAGCCAATCGCTTCTTAATGATTGCAGGATCAGCATCGCGCTGGCGCAGCTCGCCACCACAGAGCGCACAGGTATTTGGCGTTCCTTGCGCCAAGCCATAAATAGCGCCGCACTTCACACATTCAACACGCGCTTTGATGCGCTCAATAGTCACTTCTTCAGGAACCACTAAAACAAGAACAAAATCAACTTTTGCCATAGCATCAAGCGCTTGTGCTTGCGGAACTGTTCTGGGAAAGCCATCAAGAATCCAGCCCGTCTGGCAATCTTCCTCTGCCAGCCGCTTTTTCACCACATCAATAGTAAGATCATCAGGAACAAGCTGACCAGCATCCATAACTGCAGTAACCTTTTCGCCCAGTTCAGTCTTTTGCTCCATTTCACGCCTGAAAATCGCTCCAGTGCTAACAGCAGGAATGCCTAGTTTCTCAGCAAGCATCTTGGCCTGGGTTCCTTTGCCAGAACCTGGCGGACCCATCATGATAACATTCATCCTAAATACCTCAACTCCCCTTTGGGCGCACCAGGCTTTTGCCAACACTCAGTTAATTGCTTCATGAACGGCAATAACGCTTCCCTGACTTGCGGCCATTCAGCAGTTATCTTCTTGATAATCTCAGCCTCTGCTTTTTCATCAATAACCAATTCCAGAGCAACTAATTGCCTATGAAACACCATAATGTGCTTAAACAGCTCAAACAGCTCTGATTTTTGGCTGTTCTTAAAGCACCGATACTCATACAAGTCAACTAAGCTGCCAGGATCTGGCTGAATAACTTTCTCAAGCATCAATGCAATATGCTCAATCTTTTCTCGCATACGCAGCTTAATCTGTTTTAGAAGTGGCTCATCAGCATCGTCCTTAATAGGCCCCCACTCTTTTTCAATAACCTTCAGGTCAGGCAAGCTGTATTTTTTCTTTAATGCCTCGTATGATGCCATAAGTACTCTGAGCAGCAGTCGCTATTTAAGCTTTTTCACCAATCAAATACTTGCAGCCCTGAGCTCCCATTTTGGCTGCATGTATCGTATGGGCAGGCACATCAAAGCGATCACCTGGCTTGTAGTGTTCTGTTTTCCCAGCCATAGTAACATCCATGTCACCTTCAAGAATAATGTGCGCAGTTATGGTTGGATGTGTATGGTCAGGATATTCTTTATTAGGGCCATCTTGCCAGATGTACACATCATCAAAGCCTTCTTCACGAAGTTGTTCTTCATATGCATCGATATTCATTCTTTAATCA
>JBFHWZ010000012.1:0-23561 GCA_041599235.1 Candidatus Woesearchaeota archaeon
CAACATCAAATATGCCTTTAACCCCAGCTCATACCTGGCCCGCATGGGTGTGCGCAAGCTCAAGAAGATACTTGATGGCTGCGACCTGTTAGTCTTGAACAAAGAAGAAGCACAAGCGTTGCTCAGGAAAAAAGCAAACATCGCCGGATTGCTCAAAGGACTGCAGAAGCACGCCAAGCTTGTTGTAGTAACAGACGGCAGCAACGGTGCTCATGCGTACAATGGCATACAGCAGCACACTATCAAGCCGCATGCAATCAAAGTCATAGAAACAACCGGTGCGGGCGATGCATTTGCGTCTGGCGTGCTTGCAGGCCTGCTTACTAAAAAAGATCTTGCCTATGCCTTGCGCCTTGGCCAAGCAGAAGCAGAAACAGTTATCCAGCACATTGGCGCTAAAAACAACCTGCTTACCAAAGCACAAGCACACGCATTGATGCGCAAGCGCGCAGCAAAAATCACCACGAGGAACCTCTGATGCTCGTCATAGCCAAGCATATTCTTGACAAAGCCCACCGCGGCAACTATGCCATTGGCCATTTCAATGTAAACAATATGGAGATCGTGCAGGCAGTCGTAGCAGCTGCTGAAAAACAAAAAGCACCAGTCATCATGGCAACCAGCCAAGGAGCAATCAAATACGCAGGCATGAACTACCTGTTCCCCTTAATGAAAAGCGCAGCAGAGCATGCCAACGTGCCTATTGCAATCCATTTAGATCATGGCACTGACCTCGACGTGGTCAAACAGTGCATTCGCGTTGGCTATACTTCAGTCATGTTTGATGGCTCGCACCACAGTTTTGAAAAAAACATCCGCTTAACCAAAAAAGTAGTTGCTCTGGCGCATGACAAAGGCGTGACTGTTGAAGGTGAGCTGGGCACTATTGGCGGCACTGAAGACCTGGTCAGTGCACGAGAGATAATCTATACTGACCCTGACAAAGCAGTTGAGTTTGTTGAGCGCACCGGCATTGACAGCTTGGCCATCGCCATCGGCACCAGCCACGGCGCATACAAGTTTGCTGGAAAAGCACGCCTCGACCTTGACCGGCTCAAAGAAATAAAAAAACAATTGCCTATGCCCTTGGTATTGCATGGCGCTTCAGAAGTGCCTGCAAGGTTTGTGCGCATTGCAAAAAAATACGGCGCAAACCTGAAAGGCGTGCACGGCGTGCCAGACAGCCAGCTCAAAAAAGCAATCAAGCACGGCATCAACAAAGTGAACACCGATACTGACATCCGCATTGCATTTGACGCAGGTATCCGCAAGTTTTTGAAACAAAAGCCAAAAGACTTTGATCCGCGGCACATACTGGGCGAAGCACGAGCATGCATGCAGGACATTATTGAGCACCGCATCAAGGATTTTGGCAGCAAGGGGAAAGCAAAATGAAAATAATTGTTGGAGCAGACCATGCAGGATTTAAGCTTAAAGAAAGCATCAAAAAGTACTTGAAAACACTTGGCTATGCTGTGGAAGATGTAGGCGCAAAGCGATTGGTGAAAACAGATGATTATCCAGTTTATGCCAAAAAAGCTGCGCGCAAAGTTGGCAAAAACAACAAAGCCATACTGTTCTGCGGCAGCGCAGAAGGCATCTGCATTGCAGCAAACAAAGTGAAAGGCATTCGCGCTGTTGCTGTATGGACCCTTACGAATGCAAAACTGAGCAGAAAGCACAATGATGCTAACGTATTGTGCTTGTCAGGCTGGCAAGTGCCTGTGGCGAAAGCAAAAAAAATAGTCAAAACGTGGCTTGCAACACCGTTTTCAGGAGAACAACGGCACCTGCGAAGAATCAAACAAATTGAGAAACTCTAACATGGCTGTAATATGTCCAGCAATTCTGGTAAAAAGCAGAAAAATGCTTGTGCAACGGCTGAAGGCAGTAGCTCCGCATGTTAAGCGTGCACAAATTGACATTATTGACGGGAAATTTGCTCAAAACAAGACCATCACTGCACGAGCGCTCAAAGGCGTGCGGACCACGCTTAAGCTGGAAATACAATTAATGGTCACGCAGCCGCAAAAGCACATTCAGGCCTTTGCCAAGCTCAAGCCCTGGATGATTATTGTCCACCTTGAAAGCTGCAAAAACAAGCAAGAGGTGCTTGCGTGCATCAGCATGATCAAAAAAGCGCGCATAAAGCCCGCGCTTGCCCTGAATCCTGATACCCCTGCAGCAAAAATCAAGCCCTATCTGAACATGATTGACCAAGTGCTGGTCATGACAGTCTATCCTGGCTTTATGGGCAAGCCCTTTGTGCCAAAGACCCTTGGGAAAATACGCGCCATCCGCAGATGGAACAAAAAAATACCTATTGAAGTTGATGGCGGCATCCGTGTCGGCACTGCACGCAAAGCAGCCCAAGCAGGCGCCACGGTGTTTGTTGCAGGCTCAGCCATCTTTGGCACAAAAAACATCAAGCAAGCAATAAGAGATTTACAAAAAGACGTTAGATTTAAATAATCAAGAGTTAGAAAAAAGCACAAAAGAGGTGTGGTGTGAAAAAAGTTACTGATGAGAAAAAGCTGAAGCTCATTGCAAATGATATTCGGCAGGATCTCATCAAGATGCTTGCTGAAGCAGGCAGCGGACATTCTGCAGGACCGCTCGGCATGACTGAGGTGTTCACAGCACTGTACTTTAATGTGCTCAAGCATGATCCTAAAAAGCCAGACTGGGCAGAGCGCGATATTTTTGTTCTCAGCAACGGCCACATTTGTCCAGTACGCTATGCAGCAATGGCCAATGCAGGTTATTTTCCTAAAAAAGAACTCATGACCTTGCGCAAGCTCGGAACACGCCTGCAAGGACACCCGCACCGGACCGCACTGCCTGGCCTTGAAACAAGTTCTGGGCCGCTGGGAAGCGGCATGTCACAAGCATGCGGCATTGCCTTAGCATTGAAGATGGACAAGAAAAAAAACCGCGTGTTCTGCATGATGGGCGATGGCGAGCTTGATGAAGGCCAGAACTGGGAAGCATTTATGTTTGCAACAAAACACAAGCTGAACAACATCACCGGCATTATTGACCGCAATAACATCCAGATTGACGGCCACACTGAAGATGTCCTGCCCTTAGAGCCGCTCAGGGAAAAGTGCGAAAGTTTTGGCTGGCACGTCATCGAAGTTGATGCCAATAACATCCGGCACACTATTGATGCCTTAGAAGCAAGCAAAAGTGTTTTTGAAAAGCCAACCATGATCATTGCGCACAATATCCCTGGCAAGGGCGTGAGCTTTATGGAAAATGATCCTGCATGGCATGGCAAGCCGCCAACGCACGAACAAGCAACTGTTGCGCTCAAAGAACTGCAGCATCAGCGAGAACTCATCAAGGCAGGTGCAGACTAAATGCCTGAAAACAAGAACATGTGGCTTGCCGATGGCTTGTTTGGCGAGCTTGAGCAGCAGCCAACCAGAAACGGCTATGGCGAAGGCCTTGTTGCAGCTGGCACCAAAAACAAAAACGTGGTTGTGCTGTGCGCAGACCTTACTGACAGCACCAGAAGCGCAGCATTCAAAGAGAAATTCCCCAACCGCTTTGTTGAAGCTGGCATCACTGAGCAAAACATGGCTTCAGTTGCTGCAGGCATGTCACTCATGGGCAAAGTTCCCTTCATCAGCTCCTATGCCATGTTCAGCCCGGGCAGAAACTGGGAGCAGATCAGAACAACCATCTGCTATAATCAAGCTAATGTCAAAATAGCTGGCGCGCACGCAGGCATCAGTGTTGGTCCTGATGGCGCAACACACCAGGCACTTGAGGACATGGCCATAACGCGCGTCATTCCAACCATGATCGTGCTTGCTCCGTGCGATACGCACGAGACCCGCAAGGCAACCCTTGCAGCTGCAGAACACAAAGGGCCAGTCTATATTCGTTTTGCCCGAGCCAAAAGCCCTATATTCACGACAGAAAAAACACCATTCACAATTGGCAAAGCAGAAGTGTTCTGGGACGGCAAGGACGTTGGCATTATTGCCTGCGGCCCCATGGTGTACGAAGCACTGAAAGCAGCCAAAGCGCTTGCGCAAGAAAACATCAGCGCTCGCGTCATCAACTGCCCCACTATCAAGCCGCTTGATGAAAAAACAATTCTTGCTGCAGCGCGCGAGTGCGGCGCATTGGTTACTGTTGAAGAGCACCAATACCTTGGCGGCCTTGGCAGTGCAGTTGCAGAGCTGGTCAGCCAGCAGTATCCAGTGCCTATCCAGCGCGTTGGCGTTAAGGATCACTTCGGTGAATCAGGAAGTCCTGATGAGCTGCTTGACAAATTCGGATTGCGCTCACCAAACATCATAGCAGCTGCAAAAGAAGCGCTCAAGGTCAGGAAAGTGTGCAAGCAACTGCATGCTCCTGATGTAAGCACGCCAACTGACGGCAGGCGCTTGGTCAGCGCAAGCCATCCTGAACTCACCTTCAAAATGCAGGGCGGCGGAATCATACACAATGTCCCAGAACTTAAAAACGCCATGGCCACTATGAGCGATGCGACCTATTCCTATCATGCCAATGAACACAAAAATGACTTCAGCACCTGGATACAGGAAGTGTTCAAGGACCGCTCAGTTGCGCGGGCACTCAACAAAGCAAAAACACGGCGCGCAGCACTTAATGTGCTTAAGCAATTCTACCAATGAAAAAAACCGCAAAAAAGAAAGCACGGCAAAGAAGCTGTGAGGACTGCGGCTATGCCAAACGCCACTTGCATGATGACTGTCCTATGTGCGAAGCATGCTCGCGCTGCGGAAAGCCACTTATGCAATGCAAATGCAAAGAAAGCGAATAACACAAAATCGGCGATTTTGTGGGATTGAAAATTTCTGTCAACATTTTCAATAATCAGTACGTCACAATGGACGTGCTTCTTCTATACGGCAGCTGTGGTGTAACCTGTGATTGATAGCCTGTATATGACCGCTCGCTGATTCTGCCTAAGGTTCGACCATACACACTGGGCTGTGTTCGCACCAAGGTCAGGCCTGGCACAATGTCGCCGCTTAAAGCAGGCGTGCTCATCTCAAAGCTGGTATCAGGCCACGGCTCAAGAGAAACCACCACTTGATCATAGCCATGGAAATAACCGCGATAGGTTGCTGCAAATGCTGCATGGCCTGTAGTGCTGGTAATAAACTGGCCAAGGCTCAACTGCTGGCCTGAATCCTCATCAATCAGCCGGACTTCTGCCACTTTGTTTGCTGGCACCATAAAGCCACTGACGCGCACCACCAATGAACTAATGCTTTGTCCACGATTTTGTACGCTGCGGATCATAGCATAGCCTGCTCCGCTCTGGCTGCCAACAGGCAACAGGTTTAAGCGGTACTCAAAAGTCTCACTGCCAGTACGTTTGACCTCATAGGTTTTCAGTGCGCTGACTGTTGAAACTAATAGAAAGATCATTGCAATCAAGGTTATTATTTTTTTCATTATCTCACCCCTAAGGAATACAGTTTATAGCGTAATGAGCCTTCAGATGTTGTATAGATTGGCTCAGGCTGCATGCGTCTAAAGCTTCGTGCAGTTTGCTGCGCAAGCTCGCCAATCATCACGTTCTTGCCAGGCAAAGGATTCACATCAATATAGGGCTCTTCAGTGATGACCACTAACTCTGCAAAGCTGATATCATCAGCGATGGTGTAGGTCAAGGCAGTTTGGCCTGAGAATGAGCTTGGAAACACACCCATGCTCTGCCAGTAATCACCAGCAACTAACCATGCTTCATACACTTTGGTCTGGCCCAGATAGGGCAGCCCTTGGGTTGTCACACGAACTACTGACTCAGGATTAACCCCTTCAGTAATGCGCACAAAGGCACTGCCTGTTGCGCTGCCCTGCAGTGCAGTCAATGAAGCACTCAAGAGCATGGTTCTATGCTCAATATGCACAGCGCTCACGCTCATAAGACTGACTAACACCAGTGCCCCCAATAACAGTAGTTTTTTCATCCTAATCCTTTACCAAACAAGCGCTCTTGCGATGTAAAGGTCGCTTCAGTATACCCTGATGGTTTTGTAATCTGGCCCCACAAGACAATATCATCTGATGGCATTGGGTCATGGTCTGGCTCAGCTTCTTTGGTTATGACAACATAATCATATTTATCCAATGCTTGCTGGATGCGGTACTGCAAAATACCAACGCCGCCTTGGCGCGTTTCAAATACCCCTAGCTTCAGTGCATGTCCGCTTTCTTCATCAAACAAATACCCAGCAAGAATACTGCCACTATCATACGTGGTCGGCACATCTTTTACTTGAATCAAGACTTGGCCTCTCGGGTAATATAAGCTGCCGCCAGTGTTGAACCGTGCTGTTCCGCGCGGCGCATAGTGCGAGTAACCGCGAATGTTTGCAGGGCCGTCAATAGGCTCTAAGTAAACAATTTCTTCAATTTTAATATAGCCTGTTACGCGCGGATCATAATCAACAACACGCGAAACACCTGAATACAGACCATAGGCCCCTTTGTTCTCAACTTGGAACGGCGTTCTATAGAAGTGCGTTGCTAAGACAGTGCTTGCGAGCACAATCAGGACAATGCTTGCTATAAGTGCTTTTTTCATCGTAGATAAAATGCCTGGTTGGTTATTGCTGGTTGCTCACTTCTGGTTCGCGGAATAGAGCCAATCAATACCACATTATCGCTGGGAAATAAGTCTGGGTCATTTGCCAGCTCTTGGGTAACCATAATTGTATCATACATATGCAGGAAGTCCTGGATTTCAAATTTCAAGCTGGATATGCCATACGTGACAGGCCGTAGCGAACCAATAGGCAAGGCATAGCCTTGGCCGCCGCCTGCATCTTCATCAACCAGCCATACTTGCAGAATCTCATTATCCTCTATTGGCGGCACGTCACGAATCTGCAATGCTACTGTGCCGCGCGGCGGGCCTGTATTGTAGGGAATTTCACTGACCAATCGCGCTGCGCCACGCGTAGATGTTGGCAGTCCGCCCTGTAAAATAGTGCCATAGGTAATTGGCTCAAGCTCAATATAGACATTTTTGCGGGTAAAGCCCCGAATATTTGGATCATAATTGCTTATGCGCGATGGGTCTCTGCCGCGCGCAATAAATGAATTGTACGGAAAGGTCTGGGCTACACTGGTTGAGCCCTTCGAGCCAAAATTGCCACGAGAAGCTCCTTTAAAGCCAAAGCCGCCCAAGGGCCGTTGGTAGTCTTCGCCAAAGTAAATAGTTCGCTGCTCTGTTTCTGCAGGCTGCACACTATAGCGTGTTTCAGGTGTGTGCACTGCAATAACAACTGCGCTTACTACCAGAATGCTGAGTATGAATAATGCTTGTTTCATCACTGACCTCTTTTTCTGTGAGTTCCGCATTGTTTTTGTTTTATAAATGTTGTGCTTTTTAGCTCAGATGATACACTGGCTGGCCATAACCCAAGCCACTAATAGGCGTTCTTGGCCTTTGGATTTGCGTAAAGCCTGGTGCAGCCCGCGCAGTATAATGCTCAACTAATTGTCCGGTGAGCGCAATAGTATTGCTGGGGTGCAGGTCATGATCATCAAGCGGCTCAAGCGTAACCACGACTGCATCATATGCTGAAATATAATGGCTTATTCTGAAGTTCAAAATCCCTTTGCCGCTGATGCTCGTCCTGAACTTGCCCAGATTGAGCCAGTAATTATTAGAATATTCAACCAGCCATGCTTGCGCTATAAAACCTGGCGGCACCCTCAGATTGTTAGTTTGCACAGAAACACGTGATTGTGGCCGTGAGTAACTGGTCACACTGGTTATGCGCGCACTGCCTGACGGCGGCCTGAAGGTGAACACTGCTGGTTCAAGCTCAATAAAGTAATCAGTGCTTTGCGCAAGAACTGCTGGAAATGATACTAACAGCACTCCAACAAGTATAAGCAGTTTATTCAACCAGTTCACCTCTTTCATTACACTCAGTACTGCGTGCATATATAAAGGTTTCGAGGCCTCCTAAAAGTATTTAAATGACTGCGCCTGCAAGGAGATAAAAGAGGAACTATGTTATTACCTGCATTATACGGCTTGCTGCTGGGCGTTGGGCATTTGCTCAGTGACCGCATACACATCCACACCAGCGTAATACGCACTAAACTTATCAGCTTCTCAGCAGGTGTTGGCATCAGCTTTGTTTTTCTAGAGCTGCTTCCCATGACCTATCGCGCAAGCGCGTTTTTGGAAGAGCTGGTATTTCTTTTTTTGCTCGTCGGCTTTGCACTCTTCCACCTTGTTGAGAAGTATATTTACCAGCATGCTGCGCGCGAAAAACTGCGCCATGAGCTCAAAGAGGAGCATGCTATTGCCTTTTTTGCGTATTATTTCATTGTGGGCATTGCGCTTATCCACGTGACCACCATAAACCCTATTGCCGGCACCTTGTTTTTCATACCCTTGCTGCTGCACTCAACACTGAGCAGCGTATCCATGAAAGAACTGCACGGCAGAATAAAGGAAAGCATTCCTGCAAAAACCCTGTTATCAAGCGCAGCACTGCTTGGCATGGTTTTTTCGCTCTGGGTGCCTTTCTCAGCAGGCATGTACAATGCCATCCTGAGCTTTATTGCCGGTGTCTTCTTATACATCATGATTCGCGAATTCCTTCCTGAAAAGCGAAAGGGCCAGCCCCTGTGGTTCATTCTGGGCATTGCGCTCTTTGCTGCGCTTATCTACCTGGCTAAATTCCTCCTGTAAAGACAACATATAAAAAGCGCGTACGCTCCTGGTTCTCTATGCTTACTGTTATTATACCGACCAGAAATGAAGAGAAAACACTTGCACGAACCTTGAAAACAGCAACCGGTGCAGACATCATGGTTGTTGACACTGGCTCAACAGATGCGACTGTTGCGATTGCAAAAAAATATGCTACAGTCGTGCAGCATAACGGAACCAGAGCAGCAGCGCAAAACTATGCTGCGCGCAAAGCCAAAGGCGATATTCTGTTGTTTTTGCACGCAGATACGCGCCTGCCCGCAGGATGGCTAGCTGCTGTTGAAAACGCACTGCGCGATACACGCGTTATTGGCGGCAGTTTTTGCCTGCGCTTTGCAAGCACGCATCCTCTGATTATGCTCGGCAGTTGGTACATCTGCCTGCGCACACTGCTTGCTAAGCGCTTTTATGGCGACCAAGGCATTTTTGTGCGCACTGCAGTTTTCAAGACAATGCGCGGCTTCAAAAATCAGGCGCTTATGGAAGATTATGAGTTGTGCTCGCGCCTGCGCAAACGCGGCAAGCTGGCCATTATCAAAAAACCAGTTGTTACCTCAGCACGGCGCTATGAGCAGCGCGGCATTATCAGAAACCACCTGGTTAACCAGTTCATGAAACTATGCTATTGGCTGGGCGTTAACCGGCAAACTATGCAAAAACTGTACGGAATGATACGATGAATGCTTTGATTATCTTTGCAAAAGTGCCGGAATTAGGCAAGGTCAAGACGCGCTTAGCGCATGCTATTGGCGACGAGAAAACACTTGAAGTGTACAAAGAATTTTTACAGACACTCATCGCTGCACACAAAGACAAAGCATACGAGCTTATTATTTATTTTACGCCAGCAGAGAAAAAAGCAGAGATGCAAAAATATTATCATGCAGTTAAGCCGTCAGATGGAAAAAATCTTGGTGAAAGCCTGTTCAATTGTTTTAAGGCAGAACTGGCAACCCATGACAACGTGCTGGTGATTGGCAGTGATCATCCGACCATAACTGAACAAGATGTTAAAGACGCCTTTGCTTTGCTTGATACGCACGATATTGTTATTGGACCAGCAGAAGACGGCGGCTATTACTTAGTTGGCATGCAGCAGCTGCACAACATCTTTGAAAACATTGCCTGGAGCACTGATCAGGCACTTGAGCAGAGCCTTGCGCGCTGCAGCGAGCTGGGGCTTTCAGTTGGCTTATTGCGCGAACAATACGATGTCGATACCGTCGGAGACCTGGAGCGGTATAGAAAAAGTTTAAATAGATAGACCTTCAAAGAAGACCTAATGACAAAAGTGATGTGCTTTGGCACCTTTGACCTTGTTCACTTAGGCCACTTGGAGTATTTCAAGCAGGCAAAACAGTTGGGCGATTTCTTGATTGTGGTTGTTGCACGCGATAAAACTGTGCTGAAAACAAAAGGCCAGTATCCGCGCTTTACTGAAGAGCAGCGCAGGGAAAAAATAGAGAACATTGGCATTATTGACAAGGTCATGTTAGGCAATACTGATGATGTTTACCAAGTCATAAAAGATGAACAGCCTGATATCCTCGCACTGGGCTATGACCAGACGCACTTTGTTGATCAGCTTAAGCAGAAAATTCATGAATTTGGCTTAGACACCAAGATTTTCCGCATGAAGCCATTCAAACCAGAAGAATATAAAAGTTCGAAACTAAAGGAGGAATTAGAATGAAAAAACAAGACTTGTTCAAATGGAACGCAATAATTTTCGGCCTGGTAGTTCTCTTTCACGGACTGAGACTCATATTTGGCTGGAACTTGACCATAAGCCAATGGCTGGCACCTAATCTTGTTAGCGTACTTGCAGTGATTCTTGCAGGCTGGCTGTGCTGGGAAAACTGGCACGCAAAGTAAGCTGAAATGCCCAAAAAGAGGCATTTCAGGCCCTCTCAAGGCTTTTTACCACTCACTAGTGACAAAAATAGAAAGGTTTAAATAGTAGTAAATCAATATATGATGCAGGGGTGGCATCATGATAGCAAAATCTATTCAGATACTAAAGGGGTTACAGCATCCAAGCGGATTGTTTTCAGCTAGTGCGCTCAATGTCGATACTGGCTATAACAAAGCATGGATTCGGGACTGCATCTACGAAGCCCTTGGCCTTGAAGCAGTTAAAAGCTGGAAAGACGTAGTCAAGACCTATCACGCACTCTTAGACCTTCTTAAAAAACACGAATACAAACTAGACTGGGCCATTAAAGAAAAACCCCAGCACAGATACCAGTACATCCACGCACGATTTGATCCCCACACCTTTGATGAATTCCATGAAGAATGGGGAAACAAGCAAAACGACGCAGTTGGTGCATTATTGTTTAAAATCGGAGACCTCGAAGAAAAAGGCATCAAGGTTCTGAGAAATAAAGACGATACACGCATTGTGCAAAAGCTGGTGCACTACCTGAAAAGCATCCAGTACTGGCATGACCAAGACAATGGCATGTGGGAAGAAAATGAAGAAGTGCACGCAAGCTCAGTAGGGGCGTGCGTTGCCGGACTGAAAAAAGTCAGCAAACTCGTCGATGTAGACCCAGCGCTTATTGCGCACGGAGAAAAAACACTCAAGAACCTGCTTCCGCGAGAATCTGCAACAAAAGAAACAGACCTTGCGCTGCTCTCATTGATTTATCCCTATAAGGTTGTGGACAAAAAAACCACGCGCGCCATCCTTGAAAACATTGAGAACCACTTAGTTCGTGAACGCGGCGTGAGCAGATACTTAGGCGACGTATACTACGGCAGCAAGCACGGAGAAGCAGAATGGACCATGGGCTTTGCCTGGCTGGCAATCATCTATAAACAGCTGAACAGGCCTGATAAATATGCTGAATACATGAAGAAATGCGTCAGTGTGATTAATGATAAAGGAGAACTGCCTGAGCTGTACTATGCTAACTCGCACGTCCATAACGAGAACTCACCGCTTGGCTGGGCGCAGAGCTTGTTCCTGGTCATGATGCATGATCACACTGCATGAAGCAATTCTATATAGAGCGCATTGCTCCACGCTTGACTGAGACAGCCTTGCGCTTCTAATTGTTTTGCACTGCTCACTTCAGCATGATGCCCTGAGGCGCCAAGATACAACAATTCTTTTGTGCTTGCTTTGAGGATTTTGTCGACGTACTTTTGGAATTTCTTAGGGCCGAGCGTGCTGAGGACAATAGCTGCAAGGTTGTTTACCCAGAACCATGAATCTCCGCGATGATAGCTTTGGTTGGTTGCGCCCGTATAGGTGTCTGTGTAGAGCTTGTGGTTTTTTTGCAAAGACGCTAAACCGCCCCAGGCAAGCCACAGCTTGGGCAGCACAGTGTCAAAGCAGGTTTTCCATTCAGCTTCAGTCAGCAAATCAGGGTACACGTACGCTGCGATGAACACATTAGGC
Organism: Candidatus Woesearchaeota archaeon; assembly: GCA_041599235.1. Lineage (GTDB taxonomy): Archaea > Nanobdellota > Nanobdellia > Woesearchaeales > ARS49 > JBFHWZ01. Next base: position 12,138 of record JBFHWZ010000012.1, read on the forward strand.
CTGATGGTTTTTGTTCCAGCAACATCCACCAGATAGGTTTTGTTCCAAAATGCTGCTCTGGTGTTTTTCTTTAATGCTGCTTCCCAGGCATGCTTTTTGCCGGTGAGCTTTTTGTGGAACTTCAGCATGGCCAAGGTCAAGGCCTGTATTTCAATGCACGCTCCTGTGCGGTCATCATCTTTCCAGGTCGTGTCCATCCAAGTCTCTTTTGAATGATTGATCACTAACCCGTCTTTGACGCAGTGGTTTTGCACCTGGTCAAGGGCAATACGCAGCTTGTCCTCGATAGTTTGCACTTCTCTTTTTGAGAGATACTGGTCAAGCTTTTTTTGTTTTTTGAGTATGGTCATAAAATCATCAATGCGCTTGAACAGCCAGCCAAAGCTGTCTGCTGCTGCCAACGCAGCATTGTCCTGGAAAGTGTGGAATTTTCCCGGCGAGGGCGATTTTTCATTGACCTGCTCAAGATATTTGAATAAGATTTTTTTTGCTAACGCATAGTTTCCGAGGAGCATGGGCGCTTTCAGGCTTATGAGCTCATCGCGCGCCCAGTACTGGTAGAACCACGGCAAGCCTGCATAGATGCCTTTTTCGTCGATAGTCAAGGCATCCAAGGCATTGACTGCGCATTTGTAGGCAAGGTCCTGTTCTTGGTCCTTGTATTTTTTCTTGCCTATCAGTTTCACAATGGACACTTCGCGTTCGCGCTTAAGGTCTTCTTTGTCATCGTACACGTCTTTTGCAAGGCTGATAGCATCTTCTTTATTGGTACTCATGCCAAACACAAACGCTTTGCCCTTAAGCTTGCATGCATAATACACCCAGCGCGCGTTTGGCGGGCTGTTTCTTTTTTTGTCAGCAGTATACTGGCGCTCGTGCCACTCGCCCAACGGCAAGTATTCCAGTTCAGGAGCATACACAGCAAGATAGAGCTCATACTCGTCGCTGCTCTGGCTGTTGTCATCACGGTCATCATTTTTTTTAGTAAACTGCACAACCACACAGCCGCGCTCATGGCTGAGCTCATAGTTCCTGCCCCAGATACGATTATCGTCAGTGATTTTGCAGTCCAAGGTCAGGATAAACTCTGCTGGCTTGCTTAACTCATACACCAATGCATCCTTTCCTGCAGGCATGAAAAAAAACTCTGTTACATCCTCGCGCTCGCGCTGCACTGCCCAGAGCATATTCGTTACTTGCTGAATAGAAGAAACGAACAAGAAGGATTCAACAACCTTGTACAATCTCTGATGCTTGAAGAAAACGCCTTCATAGCGAGATTTTGGCTGGTGGGAGAACAAAGTGTATCCTCCTTGCTTGTTCGTTAAAAGGAATGATGCAGTGTCTTCAGTCATTTTCTCCTCGATAGAACTGCGCTGCTTTTTCTGGCGGCACAGCGTTGATGATCATGTTTGAGCCCCGCTCAAAGCCGCCCCAGACAGCAATTTCAGGATAGACCTCAATGTGGAAGTGCAAATCATGGTCTTTGGGCGCGTAATGCAGCGCATAATTGTAGCTAACGTTCAGCTCATGCAGCTTAGTTAGCACTTTCTTGAGGATATCTGCTAAATCATGCAGGTTGGTTTCATGCAAGTGCCGTGCATGCTGCTTGGGAAAAATCCATATTTCAAAATTGTATCTTGATGCGTATGGCGCGAACGCAACAAAGCTGTTATTTTCATAGCATCTTCTTTCAGAATCTTTTTCCCGCTGAATGATGTCGCAGTAGGGGCAGGACGTGAATTTGCTGCACGCCAGTGCCTCTGCAAGAATTCGTGACGGAATAATATCAGTGGTTATGACCTGACTGTGCGAGTGCACAATGCTGGTGCCTGCCATAGGACCATGATTTTTGAACACATTCACATACGCAACACCATACTTTTGGTTCAGTTCATCAATACGATTTTGGTAAGCATCAAAGACGCGCACAATTTCAGGAACTGTTAAGTCGCACAACTGCTTGTTATGGTCGCGTGTTTCAACAATAATAGTATGATGACCATACGCATCACCGTACGTGTAAAAACGATTATCTGTTTTAGTGCCTGGATGGCCTGCCTGGTCAACTGCAGGGAACTTGTTCTCAAACCATCTTACGAGCCACTTGTCATTGCCAATCCTGCCAATTTCTGGTGGTGTCTTGTCCTCATTGCCTGGACAGAAATAACAAATGCCTTCTTTGATAACTGGTTTGGCTTGCTTAAACTCATGCGGCCTTTTGCCGCGCTTTTCAGTAATCAAAACCCACTGGTCGAGAATGTAATCTTTTCTTAATTCTCCCACATGCCACCCCTTTTTATCTTTGCGGCGATAGCACTCTATAAAAAAGATTAGTAGCACTCATGAATAGCAAATATTTTATAGCGCTGCAGTTCAGAAGAGCATTTTCAGACTTTATGCAAATAGACCCTATAACACTAGAAGATTGCTAAACATCAAGAATTTTCTTAACTGCTGCTTTTACTGTGTCAATACTTTTTTGCTCATACGGGAATGAGTGCCCTACTTTTTTTGAAAATGCCTCATTTTGCCCAAAGAGATATACTCCTTGGTTTTCGTGCCGTACACTTACCTGCATGCCGCGATAGCGTACAAGCATGCTTTCTTCAAACAGTCCTGCTTTGAGGCGTTCAGCAATTAAAGGTGGTGCGCGTTCTTCAGGTACGGTCAATGGTTCTTCATCAGGCACGCAGAGCAATTGATACCAAACGCTTTGCTCAGGATTTTCAGGAGAAGCACGCTTTTTTTCATAGGTGCGAGAATACTTACCCATGCTGTTTACTTTTTCAGTAAGTGTAACACCCATCTGCTGAGCAAGTTCTTCAGCTAACTGCTCTAGGTCAGTTACCAGCTCATTTTGTACTAGAATAATATCCCCCATACCAGTAGTATGTGGTTTTTGACCTTTAAATAACTTATCTTTGCTCATATGTTCCCCCGAGTTCCTATAAGAAGGGATGATTATAAAGGTTTCGCAAAATAGCTACTTAAAAGTGGTTACTCGGTAAATGTTTTTGTAAGAATAGCTATTCTGCTGAAGCGAAAGGTTTTTATAGAGCCAGTATACAGAATCCTATATTATGGCAAAAGAGGTTGTATGGATAGGAATAGCTGGATTGTTCGGCATTCTTGGCTTAGTGTCCATGTTCTATACTGGCTCAACAGGCATGTTCATAGCAACGTATGGCAGGAACTCAGGTTCTTTGCAATATGAAATACATGAAGTCTGTGACTACGCACCCTGCCCAGGCGGAGAATTAGTGGGCGTCCAAGGAAGCTCATTTGCCTACAGCAACGAGCCCAATGCGGCAATCTGTCAGTGCGCTGACGGAAACCTGGTGCGCGTGCCGTTTGTGCGCAGCTTCAGAACAAATGATGTTTATCGATAAGAGGTGAGTCTATGGCAAACAAAAACATTTCATTAACCATTCTCGGCATAGTAGCAGTCATAGCCATTGTTGGATTGGTCCTATTATTTACCAGCGCCAACACCGGCCGCATCTATGGCGTAGTTGGTCAAGAAGGAACAGTATCGTTCCCGCAAACAATTGCAACAGAATACTGCAACACGGTCAGTGTTGACTTAAGTGTTGACAAAGAAATATGCAAAGCAGAAGGCCATGAGTTCTGCGAAGTGCTGAATACAGCAAATGAATTCCCCCAAGGCAGTGCAGGAACCACGTGCAGAAAGCTGTGCAAAAATGATGTTAACAGCCAATGCGCAGTAGCCATGTCAACAGTGCAAAGCCCACCATATGTGCAGCGCGGCTTGCGCTACAGGGAGGTATAAGATGAAAAACAACTCAACATCAATGGTCATTGTCGGCGTTGTTGCCATTGCAGCAATTGTCGGACTGGTCTTATTGTTCAATGCAGCACAAACAGGCAACGCAGCAAAAACACAGTTTTACGGCGCAGGACCACTGCTTATTGAAAAAACAGACTATGAGACCGGCAGACGACTCATGTGCAATGACGGCCTTGTTGCTCAGCCAACAGGCAATGTTGATCAACTGCGCAATTTGGTCGAGTACAAATGCATATCAACACCAGAACGACGCTGGTTTAGTAAAACCTTGACATACGGATGAACAAAAACACAGAACTGTTAGTTATAGCAGTAGGCGCACTAGTTGCCATTATTGCAATAGTGCTCTTAGTGCAAGGGCAAACGACAGGCGCACTAGCGGGCAGCCAGAAAATCGGCTATAGCCGCGCTGACCCACTGCGTGTGACGCCAACACCCTGCATAGCTATCAACTGCGAACGCGGCCAAAGCGTTGCTGTTCCCGTAGGCATTGACTATGATGGCGGCGTGCTCTGCCAGTGCCCACGGCACGTGAATGTTGTGTATAAAGTCAGCCCAGTGAGAAAACAATGAAAAAAGTGTGCATAGACAAAAAGTGCTTTAATGAGCACGTCCTGTGCGGCCTGATCTTTACTGTGGTTGCAATTATTGCATTGGTAGGCATCATTCTTTTGTTTACAGGCAACAATACAGGCGGCGCCACCTACCAGCAATACGTGCACCGGCCAGTTGTGGTCGGACCTGACTATGTGTGCGCACAAGTACAATGTGATTTTGGCACAGCTTTTTTTCTTCGAACTGATCGGCTGACCGGCAATCCTATCTGCAGCTGCCCTGATGGCAGCACCTACCAGGTCGATGCCCGGGTCCAGTACTGATGAAAGCAAGACAACCTGTTCAGCTATCCTACATCATCTTAGACATAGTTGCGATTATTGCCATCTTATCACTGGTTCTCTTAGGCGATTTACTTGAGCAGCGAACTGCTGTTGAAGTAGATACCACAGGCAAAAGTGTTCGGTGCACCTATGGGTACTGCTATTTTGTAGACGCAACTGTTATAAACCAACAGCCCCTGCTTGGACAGTATGAAGATCAAGGACGTACAGGGGTTGGTTCCTGAAGACTGCTTTAAGGTGCTTGAGAAAGAACAGATTACCGAATTACGGCCAGCACAAGCAAAAGCAATCAGCGCAGGACTTCTTGACAGCAAGAGTTTGTTAGTGTGTACTCCGACTGCTTCTGGCAAAACACTGATTGCTGAGATGGCTGCTTGCCAGCACATCATGACTGGCAAAGGCAAAGCCATCTATATTGTGCCCTTGGTTGCATTAGCTGCTGAAAAATATAAGGAATTTAAAAGAAAATACGATGGCTTGTTCAAGGTAGCCCTGAGTGTTGGTGATTATGACAGCTCTGACAGCTATTTGATTGATTATGACTTTATTATCTGTACGTCTGAAAAATTAGATTCTTTGATTCGGCACAAAACACCGTGGCTGAAGTATACATCCCTGTTGATTATTGATGAGATTCATTTGCTTAATGATGTTGGCCGCGGACCAACACTGGAAGTATTGATTACCTTAATGAAACAATTATTGCCGACCCTGCAAGTTCTTGGGTTAAGCGCCACTATTGGCAATCCAAAAGATTTAGCTACCTGGTTAGAGGCTGGCTTAGTAGAAGACACCTGGCGGCCAGTGCCTTTGAAAAAAGGCGTGTATCATGGCGGCAGTATTCGATTTCTTGAAACCTGAGTGGTCGAGCGCAACTCAGGCGAGCAGTGCAGCTCAACACGCTCTGTATCCCAGTCGTAGATGCAATAAAAACCCTGGTGAGCCCAGCCTGCATGCACGACCACACCCCCCATGCCATTCACAGGAACTTCCTGCGGGTTCGGTCCTTTTGCTGAAAGGGTACGGGGCTCAGCATAGCCATGGCGAATGCTGTATGGTTTCCAGACCATTGCGCTCCGCATGCCGTCAATGAAAAAAACATCAGCACCAATCTGCTTGTCCATGAGTTCCAGCATCTTTTCCTGCATGCTTTGGCCAAAAAAGACCTGCACTTGCTCTGCGCTGAGCTCAGCATCATCTTTTTTCCTGGTTCCCCTGACAAGCAAAGCGTCATTGGGATTCCGCGGCTTGACACGCCGCGGCGCCATAATGCCATTGTCAAACGCTATGCGATTGCGCACAATGCGCGTGGGCAAGCGCCACAAGAACTCAGCGCCTTTTGCATCAATCTCCTGCAGGCACTGCACATAGGCAGAAGCATATGTCCGATTGGCAGGCCGTTTCCCCTGTATGCAGTCCATATCAGTGCGCAGGGCTTTTTCCTGATTGCCTTTCAGCCATTTGTATCTTTTAGGCTGCTTGTTCATGCGCTCACGCATCAGCTGATAACAGTTCATGCTGCGCTCCCATATGCTCTCAATTGCAGTGGTGTAATTGTCTTTGCTGTCAAGCAGGGTATCCAGCCGCTCCTTAATGATATCATGCTCTGCCATCAGCGTTTCATACTCATGGGATTGCATTGTTTTGACGCACAAGGTTTTCAAGCGATGCAGTTCATCTTCCAATACCTGGATGGTCGCATCATGTTTTTTATCAAAGCGAATGCCTGAAACAGAAATCAGATTGCCTAAGCAGAGGTATTCGTCAGCAGGCTCGCGCAGCAAGTACTCTAAGCGCTCTGGATCGCCATCATTGTTTCTGAAAATGAGTGTTCGCATGGGTATACTTCATATCCTCCAATTCCTGCAGCGCCCGGTCGCCTGCTGCTTGCAAGGTTTTCCCTTTACGTGCATGATACCAGCGCTTTCCTATCAACGCAAGCGGCAAAGCAATTGCCGCAGCAGCAATAAAAGTTATTCCAGCATATAGCATGCCCTGGCCATAATGCTCTTGTGCACTGGCGCGTATATCTTGAGCGTGCTGTGCTGTGTATGCACGTGCTTGGCGTTCTGCCCATTCAGCATGCGTGAATGCAGCACGCGCTGATTCAGCTGCATCAGTAAGCACTGTTGCTGCTAAGAATGATGGGGCTGTTGTTATTGCTGCGCACTTTCCCAAATTTTTTGCTTTTTCCTGATGGCGTGCAGCCAAAATATACTTGCGGCACATTTCATAGAGCTTGTTTTGCGCAGGACCTTTTTCCCGTTCTTCTTGCAGGCGAGCATAGTCCTGCCATGAAAAGCCATCATTGTCAAAAATAGCAACTTCGTCCTCGTCTACTGCAGCAAGCTTGATGCTGCCCGCACCCCATATGACTGCCCTTTTTTGCGGCAAATAATCATCAAGGTTTTCTCCTCGTGGAATAAACAAGCGGTCGGCCATAGTAGGTATAGAGCAAAACCAGTATATAAACTTTTTGATTGTTATCACTTGGCAGTTACTATAATTTGCCTATTTTCTTTTTGAGCTCTTCAAGCTCCTTTTCAGTCTCTGAGAAATCTTCAAGCATCTTATCTGACTCAAGCTTCTTTTCCTTCTTGAACCAGCGCTTCTTAGGTTTTGGAGCTGGCTTAGGCTTTGGCTTAGGTTCTGGTTTAGAAGCTGGCTTGGGAGCAGGTTCAGGTTTAGGAACTGCTTTTTTCTTAGGTTTTTTGAGCCAAGCAAATAACTGCTTCTTAGGTTTTGGAGCTGGCTTAGGTTTCGGCGCTGGCTTCTTGACTGGAACAGGTTTTGGCTGTTTTGGTTTTGGCTTCCACACAGCTTCCATGATGGCAAGCAATGCAATAGCAACAATGGCCAGCATCGGCAAGAGCGGCATTTCACCGCAAATAATAATCATCAAGGCACTTAAGATCAAGCCAAGGAACAGCAAGGTGTACATGGCAGTATGGGTTGCAATGCGCTCTGCTTTGCCGCCCCTTCTTCTAAACGTATGGACTATGAGGACCAGGAAACTGATTCCCAAAAGCACATAAATCCAGTTAGGCGCAACAGCACAGAACGGAATAACTGCAAAGCAATCAGTTGGGCAGTTGATTGGGTTTTCTCCTTCGCCGCACACCCCATTGCCGCACGTGCATGCAGGGATTGCCCCTAAGCGTTCTTCTTCAGGCAGGGACTTGCCAGCAACAAGGAACAAGTCATCTTGCTCCCAGTCAGCACCGACGAACTGGACATATTTTGAATACCCAGGCCATGCTTCAGTGATTGGAGCGCCATCCCTGAATTGCTGGTTAATGATTCTCTGAACGATCCTTCGCGCAACCTCATGATCATTTAATTCCAAATGGTCAATGTTGATCTCAAAGTAATTGTCACACAAGTCATTGAAGAGCCTGCCCCCTAAAGTGTACGCACTGTCAGTTGGAATCACCCCGTCATTAGGCCTGAACAACTGCGCAATCTCTGCAGTTGTGACTCTGAAGAACCCTAAGTTGAACTGGAACGGCTTGGTTCCTGCAACAATGTAATATTTCAGGTCAGGCACAGTAGGAATCTGCCTTCCATTGATAGCATCTCTGAGCAATGGCGAGCGCGGATTAAACGCAGCTGCAGGAATTCTCAGATCAGTAATGTGCGTAAACAAGTTCTTCCACACATCAGGCACTGGACTGCCCTTGTTAGGTGCGCCCAGCAAGATAACAGCGCCATTAGCAACCTTATCAAGGTAATTGTATTTTGCAGGGTCAACAATTCGTGCCAGATGACTGTCATACAAGGCTTGCTGGACAATCAAGCCGCCAACAGAATGGCCAACAGGGAAAATCTTGTACTTATGCGCAAACGTCTGCATGTAATCAGCAAGCTCTCCTGATGCTTTTTCCAAGGTCCACCACGTTGGATAGGAGAACACATACACTTGCAATGGCAGTTCTGCTGTTTCAATTTCTTTCAAGAGCGGTCCCCAGGTGCCAATAGCTTGGCTCGTGAGACCGTGCACTAAGATAACAACCTTTTCACCGCCACCGTCATACACCAAATCTAACTTAGTATCAGTGCACGCATGGCACGTAGTTGCAATCAAAGCAAACCTTACATTATTATCCTCAGCATACTCTCTGAGGTCACTGACTTGAGCAGTTACTTCTTTTTGCGGAATATCCAAGTCACCGCCCACATACTTCCAGCCATTCTCATGCCAGACATACATCCTGATAGTGTATTTGTCAACATTAGGCGGCAACGGATCAGGGAACGGCATAGTAATTCTTGCAGGCAACATGTCAGAACCAGCAGGCAAGGCAATCTCCAAGACATTGACAATTGCTGAAAGAGGATTCTTAGGCTGCCTGATTGATTCTGTTAACGGACCAATGCCTAAATGCGCAGTTCCTGAAAGTAATTGAACACTAAAGCCATTTGATGCAATAGTATTGTCAAATGATGAAAGCTTTTTAGCTGTTTGAGTGAATCCTTTTACACCACCAGGCTGCAAGGTCTGCTGCCTGTTGGTTAGCTGATCATACACCAGCTTAGTGTACGGCACGCCACCACAGCGCGCGCCTTTGCTCACTGTTCTGGTCAATGAACTGCAGACATAAGCCCCCAATTCTTTTGAACACTTGATGACTTGCGTGTCATCATCACCATAAATCTCTGAAATAGCAGCAGTTATGTCATAGTACCCGACACCGCTGTTCAAAGCTTTCAAGCCCAGCGCCAATTCTTTTCCAGGCGGCAACAAGTCCTCAGCAATCTCAGTAATGCGCTCCAAGCGAATAGGCGCACCTGAATAACTGCAAATATTCTTGGTTTTTTCAACAGCAGGCTGCACAGGGAACTCTACTGTTGGCGGCTGCACTAATGGATTAGGCGGAATCACAATAGGCGGCGGAATAATAGGTGGAATTACTGGCGGGAAAATAGTTGGCGTCACTGTTGTTGTACCACAGGAACAATCAGACTGACACTGTCCAGGACAATTAGCATCATCAGTGCCATCACAGGACTCACCAGACTCTCTGACATTATTGCCGCAGAACGCTCCAGGAGTAGAACACTGGCAAGTACTGCTGCACACTTGGCCTGTCGTGCACTGGCCCTGCTGGCCAGGAGGATCACACTGCTCACCAGGGTTAAGCTGATTGTTTCCGCACAAAGACGTGCACTGGCAACTGTTATCGCACGTGCTTCCTGCACTGCAAGCACCTTGAGTGCCTGGCGGATCACACTGCTCACCAGGACCAATCGTGTTATCACCACAACCAGTTGGTGAGCAACCACACACACTGTTACACGTTGTGCCTACTGGGCAGCTGCCAGCAGTACCGTCACAGGTTTCAGAGCCTTCTAAAACATTATTGCCACAATATTCTAACGTACACTGCGGTGAGCAACCATCACCGCTCACCCTATTACCATCATCACACTGTTCCTGACAATCAATCCTTCCATTACCGCACGACTCAAGCATACAAACAGGACTGCAGCCATCACACGGTATGAGATTACCATCATCACAACCTTCAGGCGGTTCTAACTGGAAATTGCCGCATAACGGACCAGTAACTGCAAATACCTGACAATTAGCATCACAGGTTGGCCCTCCAGGAAGCTCGCACTGCTCAAACACTCCCTGAGGCTGTCCAGCAACTTGCTGGGCAGGACAGACTATACCATCACCGCAAAACTCAATCAAGCAGTTAGCAGTGCAGCCATCACACGGTTTATTGTTACCATCATCACACTGCTCACCAGGATCCCTTGTGCCATCACCGCACGTTGCAAGCGGCATGCATAAACAGTAAGGAGCGCCAATACATCTTCCAGGACAAGCACTGTCAAATGGCGGATCACACTGCTCACCAGGATCATGCCTGCCATTACCGCATCTTGTATTGCAGAAGCATTGTGCATTACAATGACCTATTCCGCCACCTTTGCTTGCACAGGCCGTGCTGGGCGGATCACACTGCTCTATGCCTTGTACTTGGCCATCACCGCATTTTGGCTCTTCTCCTGTGTACACACATTGACAGTTTCTGCAGATTCCCTGTTGCTGTCCAGACCGGGTTGGACACCTATTGTTTGGTGGCGGTGCGCTAGGATCACACTGCTCAGGCGGAGTCATCTGACCATCACCACAACCAGGCGCTATAGGATACGGCGCTGGACCAGTAACAACCGGAGGTGGACAGCACGCTGGACCGCCAGGTGTTTGCGGAGGCGGCGGACCAGTACAGGTTCCAGGCGTTCCGCCAGGGAAGGTTCCTGAGAAACCAACACATGACGCTTCAGCAGGCACACAATCCATAGGGAAGCACGGCTGACCATAATGACATTCCTGATTTGCATCATCAGCTGCACACTGGCCCAAATGCGAACCAGCAACAGCACCGCCAGTGATAGCACTAATTGCACGACCGCTTATTTTTCCTGCTTCTTTTCCTTCAGCAGTTACAGGCAGTTCTAGAACAGGCTGCGCTCCTAGCCCAGGCGGCAGCGACACAATTTCTGCTGGTATTTGTTCAGCAACAAAGTAATCATAACCAAGCGATTGCAAGTCATCGCGTTTGTTTAAGCCTTGCGCAATTTTATCCAAAGAATGATCAGGTTCATTAACCACTGTAACAATAGGCGCAAGTGGATCTGATTGTGATTGTAAGTTAGGGCAGTTTGCAATGTTTGTTGAAACTATATTAAATGATGAATCAG
>JBFHWZ010000013.1:0-22745 GCA_041599235.1 Candidatus Woesearchaeota archaeon
CGGGTGTTTCAGTGTCTGGCATTGCCGGAACCTGCACAGCAAAACCTTTAGCTTCAAGTTCTTGTTTAAGCCATGGAAACCAGCCTTCTTCAGGAAAGCCTTCCCAGCCATGAATGATAAAGACGCGTTTCATTCTACACCCCATTGCTTGATGTCTTTGCAGGCAAACGTGCGTTCTGCATCTTTGTCAAGGTCATGTGCTATCAGGCACCATTGTTCTTCGGGATGCCATTCAGTTGCTAAGAACACAACTTCTTTAGGAATAATCCTTCTCATTGCAGTTTCTCCGCGATAGTTGGTGTACAGGATTTTTACAACTTTTTTTTCGTCCATGATAAAAAAGATCCCCCCGCCCGGATTACTCTTCAAACAAAGTTTTCAGAGTTGCCACAGAAGCTCTGCTTCTGTGAGCATGAACCGGGAACCGGTTCAAATCACTTATGTTTGAATCTTATTTGTTGGTGATTAGGATCCCCCCGCCCGGATTTGAACCGGGAACCTTCCGGGCTCAACACGGCTGACCCAGTTTCATTCTTGCCCTTGTGGGCACGTCAATGGGTGAACGTTCTACAGCCGGACACTCTACCGTTGAGCTACAGGGGGCTAGAGAAAGTGTCTGTTGGGCGATTTATAAACTTTACCCACCAAAGTTGACTACTGGGGCGTTTGATTGGGTTGTCCGGTCGCCTTTGACAGTCTCAAACTTTGCTACTGCTACGGGCAGGGTGACGCCGCCAAGAATGCTTAGTTTTGATCTTATTTTATAGCTGATCACTCGTTCTTCGTGTGCTGGCAGTTCTTCTATGTGCCATTTGACCAGGGTTCCTTTTTTCTCATGCTGGATTGTTTTGTCTGGTTTCAGCGTGCCGGGGTCATATTGTTTCAAGTGTTCTGCTATGCGTGGTACCATGTCTATGAGGCGTATGTTTTTCACTGTGCTTTTGCTTCTGTTTCTGATTTCAAGTATGATTCTGAGCTCTGATATGCCGCCTTCTCTGGTTGAGATGACGCTTGCTGATTTGTTGATGCTGACTGGGCTTCTGAAGAGGTAGTAGGCAAGGCCTGCAACCAATAAGATGATAATAATGGCAAAGAGGGGCTGGTAGTTGACGCGGTATTCTATGTCAATGCTTTCACCTGCTTCTAATTCAAGTTCCCATTCAAGGCCGCCTGCTACTTTTGCTGCTTTTGGTTCTGCGCCAACAAAGATATTTTGAATATAGCCTGTTTCTCTGCGGTAAATGTCACGGCGGAGTTTATTGCCTGCATTGGTTACTTCGAGTGAATAGGTTGTTTTGAGGAATTCTTTTTTGATTTGAGCTGCGTCTGAGAAGTCACCGTACGAGATGACTTCGTACTGGACTGGTGGCAGGTCAAACTGGAAGGCTTGGTCTGCTTCTGCTGCTATGACACTTACTTTAAGCCAGTCTTTTTGCGGTGCTGACCGGGGGTTAACGCTTGCCGTGAGCTCAATTTCTTTTTTCTCTAATGGTTTGAGGTTTGCGGTGTAGTCTTTGTTGATGACTGCGCTTCTGACTTTGATGTCGAGGTTTTCAAGTAAGCGCTTGTTTTGGTTTTCAAGGGTGACCGTAAACGTAATGGGTTTTCGCGGGTCAATGACTCCGGGAATTGACACTTCGCCCCGCACGCCAGGCAGGTAGCTGGTTGCTGGCGGGAATTTTGAAAGAATTTCAAGCTGCAGGTTGAGTTTTTTGCTTTCTTGGGTGCTTGCCTGCTTGATAATAAGGGGAATGCCGTACAGGCCGGGGTTGACATTCAAGGGCCTGATGTACAGCGTGCTCTCAAGACGCTCATTCGGGCTTGCAATAAGCGCTTTTTCTACGCGAATATCCCAGATAACATCAGGGCTGTACACTTCAAAGGTTTCATCACGCTCTTCAGTGTGCAAGATGCGCAGGTCCCACTCAGAGGTTTGTTCTTGGACAACTGTTTGGCCGCCTGGTTTTACTTCAGCTGAGAAATCTGCATAAGCTAGAGAAGCGCAGAGAAGGACTACAAACAGCCAAGCCCACTTTTTTGTCATGGTCAGGTCAATACAACACTCATATTTATACTTTGTGCCAGTATAAAGTCAGGAACCGCCCCTTCATGCCTGTATCTGGCTGATATGCTCGTGCTTAGTGCAGCGCATGACCTGGTCCACAAAGCTTTCTATCTTGCCTTCGTGGCTTACAATGATGACCTGCTTGGCATTCAGCTCTGAAAGCACATCGCGCATCTTGTCCAGCTGCTGGTCACTGAAGCCGTCAGTGGGCTCATCAAGGATGAGCAGGTCTTTGGTATTGATGCTGCTGATGACCTGATTGATGACTTTGTTCAAAGCCAGCCTATAGGCCAAAGCGCAAGCTGTTTTTTCACCGCCTGACAGGTTTTCAACACCCACATCATAGCCGTTCTGCTGGACTACTGGAGCAAAGCTGTCATCGAGCTTGGCAGCAAGCATGTTGTCCTCAACCAGCGTACTGAACCAGGTCTGGAACAATTCATTAAATTCAGTGTACACGCGCGACATGACATGGCGTTCTATGCTGTCAATTAATCCGGTGAAGAAATCAGTGAGCCAGTGGTTCATTTCTTGAATTGTCTCAAGCTCTTTTTGTGCGCGCTGCTTAACAATAATATCGTGCTCAAGCTCGTCAAGTGCTTGCTTGATGTTTTTCTTTTTCTCAGCTATTTTGTTGTATTCAACAGTTGCGCGCTCTTTTTCATCAAGGAGCCGGCGTTCATCTTTTTTCTTAGCATCATAATCGTCTTGGTTGGTCTGATATTTCTCCAATTCCTTGGCCAGCATGTCTTTGAGATCGCTTTTGGTTCTGATGTCTTCGCTGACCGTCTCAAGCAAGTGCTGGAGTTCCTGCAGTCGCTGCTTTTTTTCCTGCACTTGTTTTTGTTTGAGCTCATGCACACGAATGTCGCTTTCTTGTTTTCTGAGGTCTTCAAGGATTTGTTTGATGCTGATAATGATATCCTCTTGCGTTTTGAGCTGTGCTTGATGCTGGTCCATGTGCTGCTCAAGCTGCTCAAGCTTTTCATCCTCAGTCAGAACAATTTTCTCTTTGTGTTCTTCGCCAACTGCCTGCAGGCACACCGGACAATTATCCAATGAGCTTATTTTGTTTTTCATATCGTGGCTCATTTTTTGTTTGGCGGTTGATTCGGCCAGTGCTTTGGTGAGTTCTCTGATTTTTGTTTCTGCCTCAAGCAGTGCTTGTTGTTTTATCTTGATTTTGCCCTCGATTTCTTCGCGCGGCGGCAGGTCTTTGAGTTCGCTTTCAAGTTTTGGAATAGTATCGTTCAGTGTTTCTTCTTCTTGCCGTAAGCGGTATTGTTCCTGCGCTTTTGCTTTTAGTTCTGCTTCTGCTATTTCTTTTTGCTTGGTTGCGCGCTGTGCTTCTTGTAATCGCTGTTCAAGTTGTTCTAGTTCGTAGCGTGCCTGCTTGACTTTTTCTTGCGCAGCTTTGACTTTAGGCCCTGCTTGTTGAATATCTTGCTCTGCTTGGCCAAATTCCTGCTGTTTGTGCTTTTTCAGTGCTTCTTTTTCAGGCAGGTCTGCTATTCTGCCGTCTAATTCGCGTTTTTTTTCGCGCAGCACACGCGCATATGCAGCAGTGTTTTCCTTGATGCGCTTGTATTTGTCAATGTCAAACACTTTTCTGAGCACATTCAGGCGTGTTTCAGTATCTTCTAGAATTATTTTCTTCATGTCTTCCTGCGGCGTGTACACAGTGAACCGATACACCATATTTTTGCTTTTGGTGAGCAAGGATTTGGGATAGCCAAGCAAGTCAAACACTTTTGCCTTTAGTTCCTGTGCAGTTGCTGGTTGTTGGGCATTATTGAGGACAATATGACCCCCACTTTGCTCAACGCTCGTGGGGGTTCTTTTAAGACCTCTTTTGACAGTAATATCTTGGCCGTTCAGGTTAAAAGTGAGCTCTACAGCACCTTCTTTTTCGCCATGCCGCAGCAAGCCAGTTCCTGATAAGTCCCCTCTGAGCAGGCCAAATAAGGCAAATTCAATTGCTTGGAGAATAGTTGATTTGCCTGAGCCAATGTCGCCGCTTAAGAGCACACTGCCTTCAGGAAACTGCATATGCTGGTCAGTATAGCTTCGAATATTCTTGAGTCTGAGAGATTTCACCAGCATAGAAATACTAAAGTAACTGTTCTATTAATGTTTTATTGTGCTGGACTAGATGATGTTCAGATCAGTGAACCAGTGCTTCCACATTCTGGTCAGTTTGAGCTTTTTGATCTGGCTTGGCGTGTACCAGCCAATGCTTTTTACTTCACGCTTGTTTTCTTTGAGCTCGCCAGTGGTTTCGCACTTGAATAAGTACCAATAATGGCCTACAATGCCCCGGTGGCATTCATTCCAGGGAATAAAGCCTTCTCTGACAATCTCTGCGTTAGTGACTTCAAGGCCTGTTTCTTCTTCTACTTCGCGCTTGACCGACTCAATGGGCGCTTCGCCTTCATCAACATGCCCTGCAGGGCCTGCAAAGCCAAGCGGTATGTGCACACGGTCAATAATCAGGTATTTGCCGTCTTTCTCAATAAGCGCGCCAGCTGAGAAATGATGCAAGGTGCCGTCTGGCAAATACCCTTTTTTTGGCTCCATAGGGGTATCAATAGGTTCAAACTATAAAAAAGTTAAGAAAAAAAATAATTATATGAAGCTGCTTGAGTCAAAGGTTGGCGGCCTGTTCACTTCGTGGACCGTGACCGTGACTGTTTTCTCAACTTCATTGATGCCGTCTGAGACCGTGATGGTCACCTTGTGCTCGCCAGCATCATCATAGTCTGTCTGGTAGCTGCTTGAGCTCATCCAGCCAGAGTAGCTGATGGTCAGTTCATCATTTTCTGGGTCGCTGATCTTTGCATCAAGGCTGACTGTGCTGCCTTCATTGACACTGATTGCTTCAGCAACATCAATGGTTGGTGCTTTGTTGAGGCTTTCCACGATAAGGAAGAAGCTCACACTGTCTGTTGCTTCGCTGTCTGAGACAGTGACATTGATGCGGTACTTGCCCACATCACCGTCTTTTGTTTTCCAGACGCCTTCAGGGCCAATAGGCTTTGAGTAGGTGAAGGTCAGTGCGTCATTGTCAGCATCTTCTGCTATTGGGCTGAGGGTGATCTTGTCACCTTCTTTGACTGTCACGTCCTTAATAGGATTGAGCTTTGGCGCTCGGTTGACGTTTTCAACCATGACGGTTACTTTTTTGCTGACTGTTTCTTTGCCGTCAGTTGCAGTGACCGTGACTTCATGGTCTCCAGCATCTGCAAAGGTTGTGGTCTTGCTGGGGCCAGTCATCCAGCCGCTGAAGGTAACGGTGACGTCATCACCATCTGCATCTGAGGTGGTGACTTCAAGGTCAACTGTTTGTCCTTCTTTGACTTTGATTGAGTCTGCAAGTTCAAGCA
The DNA here is from genome assembly GCA_041599235.1 of Candidatus Woesearchaeota archaeon. Taxonomy (GTDB): domain Archaea; phylum Nanobdellota; class Nanobdellia; order Woesearchaeales; family ARS49; genus JBFHWZ01. The sequence goes on from JBFHWZ010000013.1 coordinate 5,449, forward strand.
CTGGTGCGCTGTTCAGTGCAGTGACAATAATAAGTACATCTTGGCTTACTTGATTTTTGCCGTCTGATGCAGTGATGGTTACAATGTATCTGCCAGCATCGCCTGCTGCTGTTTGCCATTCGCCGCTTTCATCAAGCGGTGAGGCAAAGACATACGTGATAGGGTCGCCGTCAGGGTCTGTTGCTTTCAGGTTTGGGAAGCTGACCAGTTCTCCTTCAGTAACTGTTTTTGTTGGAAGGTCTTCATCAGGTTCAGGGGTTGTTGTTTCTTTTTTTGGCTCTTCGTTGGGCTTTTCCACAGCTTTGGTTTCCTTTTTTGCTGTGCTGTCATCCACCACCTTGCCGGTTGGTGTTTCATTTTTGCCGTCCTGCATAACAGGATTGCATGCTGCTAAAAGTAATACTGCTAGAACCAATAGTGTTGTTAGTGCTCGCCTCATTTGTAAATCCCCCTGAATGTTTTTGTTGTAACTCAAAAATAGATACGGGCTTTATATATTTTATTGTAGTGAAAGATATAGATTCAGCGCCAGGCACGGCAAACTTGCGGCTTGCCTGCTTTCCATGCCAGCAGGGCACTGCCCAAACCCATGACCACTGCGATAATCGCAAAAGTAAGGGTGAAATAATAGAAAAAGTCAACAGTATATACTTGAATAATGAGCAAATCAGGAGGGAACAGCCAGGTTCCGCGCTCAAATAATAGCCAATGCATCTTGTCAAATAAGTAGTCAAAAGAAAAAAGCCCATACAGTGCAAAGGGCACGAGCGTCAGCGGCCCGCCCAGCAGGAACAACATTCTTTTTTCGTCACTAACGTAGACAACAAGCAGCAATGCTGTCAGAGCAATCAAGAAGAGGTTAACTGTTTGGTTGATTCTTATTTTAACATCCAGCATGTGCTGGTTTTCTTCTGCTGTAAACTCCTGAATGGGTGCTGGAAGCATTGAATCGCTTTTGAAGTACTCAATCAGTTGCACATCAATTTTTTTGCCAAGCTCTGGCTGCAAGCTGTATTGGTCCAATAACTTTGCATGAAATTCTGCATTATACACAAGCATTGAGAACGAGCCAAGCAAAAATACAAGCGGAACAAGCATAATGCCCAGGATTGTCAGCAGTTTCATCGTACTTTTGCATTGTCAGCAATGTCAACAGCTAGTGGTGCTTTTTTTGTTTTCAGTGCTTTGCCATCGTACACTACTTTTTTGCCTTTGGTTGTGAGTTTTATTTTGAAAAAATCATCAATAGTAATCTGCTCAGTGCCTGGCTCAATGCCTTCAACAAATACTTGATCGCCTGGCTTGCCTTGTGCTTCCACTACTTTCACTGCTTTACCCTTTTCTGCTGCTAACAGCATGCCCTGGCTTTCTTTGCCACGTAATTTTGCAGGTTTCAGGTTAGAAACAATAACAATCTGCTTGCCCACCAATTCTTCCGGTTTGTAATATTCTTTCAAACCAGCAACTAATTGGCGTTTTTCTCCACAATCAATCTGCAACACAATAAGTTTGTCAGCTTCTGGATGCGGTTCTGCGCTTTCAACCTTAGCGACTTTCAAATTTAATTGTGAAAATGGGTCTTGTGCTTCTGCTGCAAGCTCTTTTTTGGTAAAGAGTATCTGTGGCTTGCCCACTTTTCCTTTTGTTGTCTTGCTGAATTTTGCCTTGTCAAACTTCTGGAGCTTTTGTCCAAGCTGTTGTGCTATTTTTTCAGCTGTTTCTGGAATAAACGGATAGGTATAGATTGAAATAATGCGTAATGATTCAGCTAAGCAGTACAAGACAGTTGCCAGGCGTTTCTCATCTTTGATTTTCCAGGGCTCAGTGTCATTGACGTACTTGTTGCAGGCTCTGATGAAGTCCCACACCTTGTCAATAGCATGATGCCAGGCAAAGGTTTGCATTAATTTGTTGGTGTGCTCAAAGATGTTGCTTGCAGCAATCAAGTCTTCATCTTCTTCTTCAAAGGTTCCAGGCTTGGGTATGCTGCCGTCAAAGTATTTGTGCAGCATGACCGTGGTTCTTTGCACTAAATTGCCAAGCGAATCTGCCAGGTCTGCATTGTTTCGCTCAAGCAGCGTTTCGTAGCTAAAGTCGCCGTCTTCGCCTGCAGGGATTTCTTTTAGGAAAAAGTATCTGACTGCATCAACGCCATAGTCATCAACGAGTTTGATAGGGTCAACTACTACGCCGCGGCTTTTGCTTAATTTTTCTCCTTTGAGGTTCACAAAGCCATGTGAGTGGACTGTTGTCGGTAAGGGAATATCTGCTGCCAAGAGAATGCAGGGCCAGATGACTGTGTGGAACCAGGTTATGTCTTTGCCTATGACGTGCACATTGCACGGCCAGTATTTTTTGTATTGTGCGCCAGCAGGATAGCCTAGTGCTGAAACATAATTGCTGAGCGCATCAAACCAGACATACAGTACGTGCTTGGGATCATTGGGCAATTGGATGCCCCATTTGAGCGAGGTCCTGCTCACACTTAAGTCCCTGAGCGGCTCTTTCAAGCGATTCAGTATTTCATTGCGTTTATGATCAGGAAGAATCAGTTCAGGATGTTTTTTGATGTGCGCAAGCAGCTTGTCTTGAAATGCTGATAGCTTGAAAAAATAGCTTTCTTCTTCAAGTTCCTGTGGTTTGGTCTGGTGCGTTGGGCACAGGCCTTCAGCAAGCTCTTTTTCTGTGATAAATGCTTCGCAGCCAACACAGTACAGGCCTTTGTACGTGCCTTTGTAGATAAGGCCTTTGTCAAGGACTGTTTGAAAAAGTGCTTGTGCTGTTTTTTTGTGCTGTGCGTCAGTGGTCCTGATAAACGCATCATTACGAATGTTCAGTTTTTTGCATAAGTCCTTGAAGTACGGCACCATGGCGTCCAAGAATTCCTTTGGTTTTTTCTTTTGCGCAGCAGCTGCTTTTTCGATTTTTTGGGAATTCTCATCAGTGCCAGTTAAGAAAAACACGTCTTCTCCTAATTGCTCGTGCCATCTGGCAAGCGCATCAGCTACTATTTTCTCGTAAGCATGTCCGATATGCGGTTTTGCATTCGGATAATCTATTGCAGTAGTGATGTAAAAGGTCTTTTTTGCCATAGGAAAAGAACGAGTTTCTTGCTTTATAAAGCTTTAGGATTACAGGTCGTGCAGATGCTTAACTGCAGTCTTTTGGGTTGCACGGTCAGAGTCAGTTTCTGCGCGTCGTGTTATGCATTCTCGGTAATGCACTGCTGCAGTGCCAGTATCGCCCAGTGCTGCATACACCTGTCCTAAGATGAAATTGCCAAGAATAGGATGTTGCGGCGCTAATGCTTCAAGCCGTTGCAAAGCGCTGGCGTGATACTCACTGTCAGAGCCATCAACTTCGCTCATCAGGCACTGCAGATACCGGCCCATGGCCCGAGGAACATCATCGCGGTCTTCGTGAATCCCTCCCAAAACAAAATTCCCCAATGCGCCAAGCGACGCATCAGATTCAATAGCATCTTCTAAACTGTTAATATGGTCTGTAGTAAGCGCTTTTTTCGGAATGCTGCCTAGGTATATCATCTGAAAATACGTTCGTGCTTCTAAAATAGGCTCCCCCATAATGCACTAAAAGGCGTTTTGTTTTTTAAGGCTTGTGACATACTGCCAACATTGTTGGCAGAATGCAACAAAAACCAGTTGGTTTTTGTGCACGCTAAAACTCTGTTTTAGCTGTGCTCAATAACTGCGTTATTGACAAAAAATAAATACTTCCTGTGTTTTCCTAAGTGTATGAAAAGATGGCTGGTGGTATTGTTAGTATTCTTAGTCGGCTGTGCAGCGCCAGCTGCATACAGTCCAGGACAGAGTTTTTGCGCTGAAGGATACAAACAGGTTAATGACGGCTGTGTTAAGATTAATCAAGAAACTGCGCCTGCAAAGCAAATGAATAAAACTGCTCCGGTCACTGCTGCAGTTGTTGCAGAGCCAACTGAAACAACAAATCAAACTGCTGAATTTGCAACAGGCTTTGTCAACCAGACCGCAACTAACCCTATGGAGTTATTGCCTGCATTGTTCGCAAAGATTGACAGTTACGGCTATGAGCTTGACCGCAACCAGTACGCAGTAGTTGGCAGCAAGGTTCGCGTATTCTATAACACCATCCTCAACATAGGTGCCTTCAGGGTAAACACGATTTATTTTGACAATCAGGAAAAAACAGCTGTCGGCATGTGCATTCCTGACCGGTACTTTATCAAGCGCGGCCTGCACACGCAATGCGATGAGTTGGGCAACACGCAGTACGAGCTTGATTTCAAGGAATGGTATGAGAAAACACCAGGAGAATACTTGCAGGAATTCTCAACACTGCGGCCTGCAGATATTATTGAATTCCAGGGCGTTGACAACCGCGATGCGTACTTATTCATATTCAGAGACGGCGAAAAGTACCAGAACTTCTGGGCAGATTACACCTACGGCATGCCTTTGCGCATTGAATGGTATGAAGGCTCTGACAGAATCAAAGCAGTTGAGTTCAAGGACCTCATTGTGAATGACTTTGCGCTTGATGATGTAACACCGTAGGAAAGTATTTATACCTCAACACCGTCTATGTTTCTTGTGGGAGAACATGCCTGAAAATGAGCCAGTAGCGCCAACAACCTCTGAAGAAATACATTTTTCTCTGCAAGGCTTTTATCATGCTTTGCTTGTTTCTGTTTGCGATCCCATCTGCGTACCATCAGGCTTTTCTATTGGCGGCCAATATGAAAAGATGTTCTATGATGTTGTTGATGATGAAGCTGAAGCGCACGGCATTATGCGCAGGCGGCTCAGAACACATGCTGACCTTATTCGCAGTTTTATGGAACAGCATGGCGAAATGGTTGATGCCTTGGCCAGTATTGAGGAAGCTGCAAACACTAAATCACCCCAGACAAAGGCCTACGCGCGAACCTTTTCTGAACTGTATGCACAGCACATTGCCATGATCCACGAACTTCGCACTAATCCTGAAATTACCGATGTCTTCTTAGACTTTCCTTTTGCTGCAACCATGGCTCGTTCAGACAGGTGGATACGCAACATCATTTTTAATGCCACCAAGGATCATTCAGGTGCTATGCGCGAGCAAAATAAGCTTGAGAGGTTGCTTAGCGAGCTAGAACCCCAGGACGTTATTGCCTTTGGCCAGCTTGATACAACCGGCATGCCCTACTCAGGACAGATGCAAGGCAGCTGGCTGGACACTTCTTACCGCGGCAGGTATGAGTTTGTTACGCAAATGCTTGAAGAACAATTGCACTTCAAGTAAACCTTTTTATACCAGTACTTCTGAAAAGTCAGTATGACCTGGCATGTATTAACAGCACGGATTATTCTTGGCTTATGGCTCTTGATTACTGGCTTGATTAAGCTGCCTGATTTGAAAGGCTTTGCTGTTCTGGTCAGATCTTATGGCGGTACTGCTGCTAAGTATCCGTTCATGGCCTATGGCATCCCCTTTGCTGAGATAGTGCTGGGCGCAGGATTATTGATTGGCTATCAGCTCAAATGGGTTGCAGTAGCATCGCTCATCATGCTGTTAATCTACACGTACGGCGTTGCTAAGATGCTTATCCAGAAAAAGAAAATGGACAACTGCGGCTGCTTTGGGACCATGATTAAAGTGCCGCTGAGCAAATGGAGCTTAATAGAAGATCTGGTCTGCATTGCTCTGGCAGTGATAATTCTAGTCAGCATATAAGTTATTTTCAAGAACATACTGATGTACTTCTTCTGGAACCAATAAGGCTATATCGTCCCCGCCTTCTTGTTTTTGTTTGACAAGTGTTGCGCTGAGGTTGCTCACCCCTTCAACAATGCGTGCTTTTTGAAATTGTTTAAGGGTTTCAACCTGCTGCGAGCTGAGCGCATCTCTGACAAAGACCAGGTGCGGCACTGCAATCAGTTCGCCAGTTGTGTAAGCAGGGTGGTCAAGTTTATCGCTGCCCATAGCCATCCAGATGTCTGCTGCGGGAAATTCTTCTTGCAAGCTTGTAAACGAATGAGTGCGATAGTTGGTTTGAGCCCTGAACTGCCGCAGTGCAGTTTTAGGATGTGCGCGCATTGCTGTTTCAAGCATTGCAACGCGCCGATCTAATGGTTGATGCTTCACTGCTGTTTTTGCAGTATCTGGGTGTGGTTGTATGAGCACTTCATCAAAAGCATTTTCGCAATACTGCACTATGGCCATGTGGCCATTATGCACGGGATCAAACGTTCCTAAGAACAGTGCGATTCTCTTTGTTAACGGCGCATCCAGTTGCAGGTCTTCAATAAGGTGTTGCACTGGTGTGGAAAATGCGTAAGCAAATTCTCTGAAAAAACACGTGAATTGGTGGTAGAGTCCTTTGATGAGCGAATGGATTCTGAGCCGGTGTGCGTACTGGGCATTTCTCTTTTCAGGATTGTCTTCAAGCTCAAAAACATCAAAGGCAGGTACGAGTATGCGATCATATGTCTGTGCGTGTTCACGTGCAGCGCCAATAAAGGTTTCATTTTCTTCTGGGCTTGCGTGCCGTGCAGTATGCGCCATCCAGTAAGCCAAATAATCAATTACTGTTTTATCAGATACGTAACTGTCATGTGAGCGTTCTTCTGCTATTTTTTTATTAAGCGCCTCAAGGCGCAGTAAGCGCTCGATTGTCTTGCCGTTTTCTTCACCCTCACGCGCATACAGGTCTTTCCAGCTTTTCCAGCCGCGCTCGTTTAAGAGACTGTCAATCACGTCAGGGATGTACGGCAGTCCCAACTGTTCAGAAATGCTGTGTGCTATGCGCGTCTTGCCTGTGCCGGCTGCTCCGCTTAACGCAATGCGCATAGTCATACACGTTGTTCAGCGCACTAAAAATAAAAAACTTTCTCTTGTTTAAAGAATCAAATAAAAAAATAAAAAACAGCCTATATGATATAGTTCAGAATCAGAATCGTTTTGGTCTTCGTTTTCTATAGCATTCTCGGCAATAGACTGGTTTGCCTTCGGTTGGCTTGAATGGTACTTCGCATTCATTGCCACATTCGCTGCACGTTGCTTTGTGCATTTCTCGCGGGCCGCCAAAGCCCCCATGTTCATTCATTTGTTTCATTCCTCGCATATACACACGAAAAAGCATTTGCTTTCACGGGCGTTCTATTCCCTGCAAAGCAGGCAGGGTTTATAAGCTTAGCGGCGCCGTGGCCTGTGGCTACGCTGTCCAGAGCGTGGTCCAGCTGATCTGCGTGGGCCGCCAAATGATCTGCGCTGGCCAAACCTGCCTCTGCCGCCATAGCTGCCTCTGCGCGCGCCTACTTTAAACGGTATTTTTTCAAACTGCTCTTTTTCAAGGGCATTGACCGTTACCGGATAGGTTCGCAGGATTGAGCTGAAGGTGCCGTGGTCTTTGTCGCTCAAGAGCGTGACTGCTTTGCCTGTTTCTCCTGCTCGTGCTGTTCGTCCAACACGGTGGATGTATTCCTCAGGGTCTTTTGACAGGTCATAGTTCACGACTAATTGCACGTCATCAATGTGCAGTCCTCGTGCTGCAACTGCTGAGGCGACCAGTACGGGAAATTTGCTTTTGTTAAAGCTGCCGATAACGCTCAGTCGCTTGTTCTGGCTCATTTTGCCGTGGATTGCTTCTGCTTTGATGCCTTGTGCTCTCAGGTTTGAGGTCACCAGGTCAACAGTGTGAATGGTTGAACAGAAGATCATGGTTGATCCGCCCTGTTCTTTTTTCAGCATGTGGACCAGCAATGAGAATTTCTCATGGTTCTGGACATTATAGTAATACTGTTCCAGAAAGTCTTCCTGCACGTGCGCTTCTGCTTTTGCGACCTGCGGGTCTTTCATGTGCTGCCGTTTCAGTCGCTCAATCTCGTGGGAGAGTGTTGCGCCAAAGAGCAGTACTTGTTTTTCTTTAGGTGTTGCCTGCAGGATTCTATTGACGTCGTCAATAAAGCCCATGTCAACCATCTTGTCAGCTTCGTCAAGCACAAAGTGCTTGATGCGTGAAACATCGATGTTGCCGCGCTGCAGGTGGTCCAGTAATCGTCCTGGTGTTGCCACGCAAATCTGCGACTTGGCAATTTCATGAATTTGCGGTTCAAGGCCAACGCCGCCAAAGACTGTGGCTACAGAAATATTAAGGTTTTTTCCGAATTTTCTGAATTCGTTTGCAATCTGCACTGCTAATTCTCGTGTTGGTGCAAGCACCAGTGCTTGCAGTCCTGCTTTGGGCTGTATTTGTTCAAGTACTGGCACGCTGAATGCAGCAGTCTTGCCTGATCCTGTTCGCGACATGCCGATAACGTCCTGTCCTTGCAGGATCAGCGGAATCGCTTTTTCTTGGATGCTTGTTGGGTTGACAATCCCCTCTCGTTTCAGGGCTGTCACTATTTCACTTCTAACATTAAGTGTTTCAAATGTCATTTGTTCGTCTCCTTGGAAAATGCAAAAACGAAACTGGAGACAGTCTCATTAAACTCAAAATCCACTAGATTTCGAGGAAACAGAAAGAGGATAGTTTTTCACTATTGAACTTCTGTTTCAGCCGTTTTCCAATATTAAGTAATCTATATACTAGAGTATATATAAACCTTTCGGTTTCACTTCATTTTCTTAGTAATATTGATCTTATGCCCACAAGAACACACTATTTGCACTGCATCGCCTGTTTTTTCTTTGCCTTCTTCTTCATCAAAGATTTTGACTTTTTTGCGTTTGAACAGCACTTGCTGTTCTTCTGATTTACCGCATGCAGGGCAGGTGTACTGCACATTGCAAGTTAGTGTTTCTTCATAGGCTTTTTTCTCTACAGTGTTGCCGCATTCTGGGCACACATATTCTTTTGCCCTGATCTTGACTTTGCCTGTTTTCTCGTCTTTAGGCTTGCCCATGAAGGCTTTTTTGCACTTTGGGCATTTTTCTTTAAACACCCAGGCAATTGTTTTGCCTTTGCCTATAGCTCTGCGAGTAAAATACACGCATTCATCTGTAGATTCTGGAAATTTCAAAGCCATACAGTCACCTTTTTGAGAAATAGCAGCATTTTTGTTTAAATAACTTTGCAAAATGAGGCAGCGCTGAATGGTAGGCATTCAGCTAGTCTCATTTTGCTAGCAAAAAGAGGTGAAAGCGGCAAAGAAAGGTAAGAAGTGCAGTGCAAAAGCAGCTCAAACCTTTCCCCGCCTGGTCTATAGGTAGACAGCACTCATTAATATATGTTGGGTTTTATGAAGCAGACCAATTATTTTCAATATGTAAAATATTAAAATTTTAGCTATTTTTGGCGTTTTTAAAGTGCGCGTTGGTCCACAAATGCCTTATATGCTTCTTCCACTGCCTCTGCTATGCGAAAACAGCACTGGTCTTTGCCATTGCCAAAATAGAGCCCAAGCTTCACATCTTCCCGCAAAGCATCATAAATGCTGCAAAACAAAGAGTGTTCTCTGAAATCATCAGCGCGCAAATAGTAAAGCAGCGGCTGTTCAGTATCACCCAAATCAATATATGCTGCCTTAAACCGCGCAACCCCTGCTTCAAGACCTTCCCATGCACGCACATACGTTTGCGACATGCAGTCAGTATGCGTACGCAAAAAGCTCAGGGCAGGATGGGACTTTATAACACTGCTCACCAACCGTGAACGATCTTCTTCTTCAAGTTCAAGACATAAGTTCATAATCGTTTAACCTCAAAGCACACTGCTTGCGCATTGACCCTAATATAGCGTGGACAAAATACAAACGGAACAGCCAATGCCTCTGCATACGCAGTGAGCTTTCGCTTCTCAGATTCATCTTTGTACTGCACACACACGTTCAGCCCAGCACTCCGGGGATGTATAATAGCATACTCAGCAAGATCCTTTTTAATCTTTTCTGCTGTTCGCACTAGTTTTTCCCGTCGAGCAGGAAGGTTTTTCAGATGCTGCTCAAGCGCTGTAAGCTTCTTGGTATCAAACTCAGCTTCAAAGGCCGTTTCAGTATCAGTTCCGATAAAGCCGCCATATGCGCAGTTAACCGGCTTGTCTTTGCCAAAGCTGCAAAGGATAATATCTCCGATTTTTGCCAGCTCAGTGCCAATGCTGCCTGAGCAATCATTCACCACAAGCACGCCTGCTGCTTTGCACACCTCATAGATTTCTTTCATTGGCTGCTCAGCAATATAGCCTGATAGTGAATTGACCAACAACACTGCCTTTTCTGCAAGATGCTCTTTAAGCTCGTCGAGAATAAGCACCCCATAATCAGTCTTAAGCTCAACAAACTGCAGTCCTGCTTTGAGCGCATAATCCCTATACGTTAGCCAACCGCCTTGGTCCTGCAATAACACTGTCTCTTTGCCTGCTTGTTTCAGCGCCTTCAGCACTGCAAGTATTGCATGATCGCCTGATTCAGTGAGCGTAATGAACTGCTTTCCTGACAGCTGTCGTAAGAGGTCTTCAATCATAGTTCATGAATAAGCCACAAAGTATAAAAAACCAGTACCATTTTCAAACGCCATGGTGAAGACTGTATTGTGGGACGTAGGCGGCGTACTGATTTTCTACAGCCATGCAACAATTGCCGAAGTGGTCAGAAAGCATGCGCAAACTGACTTTGAAGAAACACGCGCCATATTGTTTGATTCTGATGCGCACCTCCAATACGAGCAGGGAACCATTACCACCGAGCAGTATTTTTCTTTTGTTAAAACTAAAATGGGGTTCACGGACGGATTTGATCAGTTTGCAGAACTGTTCACGATTGGCTTTGGCCCGAACATTCCGCTTGAAGGCATTGTGCGCGGCATGCAGAAAAATAATCTTGCTGTTGCTGCAGTCTCCAACACCACGCCGCTGCATTACCAGCACTTGACACGCAAGTATCCTGTGCTGCAAGCAATTGACGTGCACGTGCCAAGCTACATAGCAGGGGCTAAAAAACCTGACCAGCAGCATTTTGATGCAGCTATGCGCGCAACAGAATCCAGGCCTGATCACTGCTTATTTATCGACGACCTGCAGGAAAATGTTGATGCTGCGCGTGTGCTGGGCATGGAAGGTATTGTGTACAAAGACCCTGCCCAGTTGCGCTCTGAACTGAAACACTTAGGAGTGCCGCATGACCTATTACGACGAGATTAGTGCTGGCTATGATGAGCTGCACCGTGAAGAGCAGCTGAAAAAATTAAAAATAATTGCTTCTGAGCTCAAGGTCAAAAAAACAACCAAGCTCTTGGATGTGGGGTGCGGAACGGGGCTCTCTGCAAACGTTTTTGAGTGCCAATTAACCGGCATTGATCCGTCTGCAGAGCTCTTGAAACAATGCCCGTTCTATGCTGTGCAGGGCAAAGCTGAAAACATGCCGTTTGCGCATAAGGCATTTGATATTGTTATGGCAGTCACGTCAATCCACAATTTTGATGATATTGAAAAAGGCCTGCAGGAAATCAGGAGAGTGGGGAAAAAGCAGTTTGTCTTGACTGTCCTCAAAAAAAGCCCTCAAAAAGACAGCATACTTGAAGCCATCAAGCGCCAGTTCACGATCAACAAAACCATTGAAGAAGATAAGGATATCATCTTGTTCTGCTCATAAAATTTATATATACCTGGCTGTTTTGCTCGTCTATGTGCAAAGAGTTCATCAAAGAGGTGTATCAGCTTTTTCAGCCCAAGAAACTACCTGGCATAGTTGACCGTTCTGCTGGCAGGGCTGTTTGGTTTTTCACAAAAGTATTGTTTTTCTCATTAGTTGTGATGATACTGTTGTTCCTGCCTCAGCTGGTGCGTTTGCCGAGCTTGGTTGGGCAGGAGATGGGCAAGTTTGAGTCTATTTCGTTTTCTGGAACTGCCAAGACCTCAGAGCCGATCAGGATGCCCAGCAAAGAGCCCTTAGTCACGATTGATACCCAGAGCACTGAGCTCAAGATGAAAACAGAGCGCCTCTTGGTAACTAAAGATGCAGTGTATACGCGCATCTTAACGCCTAAAAAGATCAGCATTGATGAGCTTAAGAATCCATCAGAGCACAAAGGCACAGTCAGTGGTTTTGTTGCCTTGGCTATTATCTTCAGCATTCCATCAGCCTTGTTTTATTCCTACATTATGTTGTGGCTTATTTACTTCATCCTCATCCTGCTCGCCAGCACCCTTATTTTCCTCTTGATTGACTTGACGCATTATAGAAAGACCTGGAAGCAGTTGTTCAAGCTGGGCTGCTATGGCAGTATTGGCATGGTGGTTGTTGAAGTGCTGCTGATTCCGTTCAAGCCCTTTTGGCTGTTCCCTATTTTTAATTTCATAGGCGTAAGTATCTATGCTTCGGGCATTGCTTTGCTCCTGATCCTGACTGGTGCCTTCACGCTTATGTATCATTACAGCACAGCAAAAAAATAATGGTTCGCATCTATAATCCTCGGCAAACTATTCTGCTTACCTGCAAGGGCACTGCCAAGCACATGGGCATTGAGAAGGAGCTTGAGCTGGTGGTGCCGTCGCATTGGCACATGCCCGTTAGCCACGAACCGCCCTATTATGCAGTTGCAATAAGCAAGAAAATGCTTGCAGCTGAGGTCATCAGGGAATCTGGCATTTTTGTGGTCAATTTTATTTCTGATAAGATGATAGATACTATTATTGCTGCTGGCAAAAAGCATGATGCATTTCCAGCAGAGCTTGGCCTGCAAACAGCTGAGTGTGAAAAGCTGCTTGACTGTTTCAGGCTGAAAGAGTGTCTTGGGTATTTGGAGTGCGAGCTCCAGCAGGAGTTAGAGATGGGTGACCATATAGTATTCTTTGGCAAAGCAGTGAATGCTGACTTGCTTATCAGAGGTTCCCGGCCATTTCATGTAGACGGTGATGAGTTCACTACGACGAAAGATTAATATAGCGTATAGTATCTGGCAAAAGCATGGATGCGCAGACTGTTGAGAAGATTAACAAGCTTGCTCGTTCTATGAAAGAGCTGCATTTGGCGTCAACCATGGAAGAAGCTATGGCGCGCGCTAAGGAGATTATTATGGGCACACCTGAGAACAAGGATAAGAGCATTAAGGAGCTCACCAAGGAAGTGAAAGAAGAGGAAAAGGCAGTTACTGCTGTTAAGAAAGAAGCTAAAGAGGTTACTGCGCTTGAGAAAAAGGAAGTGCGCGAGCTGAAGGATGAGCTCAAGAAGGAGCAGCACGAACTGAAAGAGCTTGAGAAGGATCTTGATGAGCTTAAGGAAGCTGCTGAAAAGGATGCGCAGGACCATGCTGAAGAGCAGGCTGACCGCGAGGAAGCCAGGGCAGCAGTAGACAAGGTCAAGGAAGACGTGGACCTTGTAGAAGAGAATATTGAGCTTGCAGAAGATGTCCAGAAGGAGCATTCAGACTAGTTCTCGTCTATTAGTATCCTGAAAAACCAAACATTTATATACTATGACCTATATACTAGAATATATATTTCAGAGTTTGACAATCCTTAAATAGTTTGTTGCTACTCTGGACTAATAACAAATAATCGCGGGGGTGCGATGATGAAGAAAACAGCAATCATAGCATTTATGATAACACTTGTCGCAATGCTTGCCTTTAGTGCAGCAGCAGTAACAGTCGGCGATGCGACTGTAGGCGGCAAAAAAGCAGACCGAGAAAAAGCTATTACAGCAACCTTTTCCATCAATAACAACGAAACAAGTACAATCACCGTTACTTCTATTACTGCTAACGCAGATGCTAAGTACAATGTGAAATTTAGCGCAATATCAAACATTTCTGCAAGCAGCTCTGGAAGCGTCACCGTAACCGCAGACATCCCGCTTGATTTTGACGCAGTTGAAGAGAGCGCAAGTGCATCAGACTTTTTGAAAGCCAAAGCATTTGATATTGGCGACATCACCGTCGTAACAAGTGTTGGCACCTTTACCTCAAATCTATTCATGCAGGCTGTGAACCAGCTGGAAATCAAGGATGCAAGCCTTGAATGCAGCGACTCAGCAGGCAACAGCAAGTCAGAAAAACTCGATGACGGCGACAAGGTTGAAAACCTCAAGCCAGGAATGGACTGTGTCCTGACCATCGAAGTTGAAAACGACTTTAATGATAAAGACAAGGAAGACGCAAACGGCAACGACCTGAAGATCGGCGACATTGACTTTGACGATGTTGAGATTGAAATTGAAATTGACGATGATGACCTTGACGTCAGCGAAGACGCAACTGTTGACAACCTGAACGCAGAAGACCGCGACGAAGAAACCATCGACTTTGAAATCGACCAAGATGTCAAAGACGGCAGCTACGACATGGAAATCCGCATATTCGGCACTGACGACAATGGCGCATTCCACGGTGAAAAGTGGAGCGTTGACCTTGAAGTTGACCGCTTGACGCACGACGTGCAGATTCGCGGCGCAACCCTCAACCCACAGAGCATCAGTGCATGCACCGGCGGAACCCTCCGCGGAAGCGCAGTGCTCTTGAACCTGGGTAAACGAGACGAAGACGAAGCAGCTTTCGAGCTTGACATTCCAGAACTAAACCTGAACGCAAAGCGAACCGGCATCCAGCTGGACGAAGATGACAGTCAGGGCATTGACCTGTCAGTCAGCATTCCAGAAGACACCAAAGCAGGCGTGTTCACAGTTAACCTGAACAGCTTCTTTGACAATGTTGCACCAAGCAACACCAAGAGCTTTGAGTTAACAGTAACAGAATGTGAAAAGGAAGAAGAAACCAGCACAACCACTGTTGTGACACCAACTGACGTTTCAGTTGACGCAACCGGCGGTGCAGTTGCTACACCAACCAGCGGCGTATCACGAGCACGTGTACGAAGCACAGGCAGCAGCTTTACTGAAGGCTCAGGATACTTGTGGCTACTTGGCGGATTAAGCGTCTTAGTAGTTGTGATAATCCTAGCACTTTTGGCAGTCTTCTTCAGAAAACCAAAAGCTTACTAATTTTTTTTATTCTCTCTTCTTTTTTTATTAAATCCCTTACAGAGTAATCTACGGTGAGTGATATGAGTAAACCATTAGAAGCACTTCTCAGGCAAATACAAAAGACACGCGTACAGGACAAAACACCCTTAGACCAAGAGGTGGTGTTGAAGGTATTGGCTGCAGATACGCGCTGGAAGCCAACCTCATACAGCACACGCTATAGACCCTTGTTTGAGTATACAGGCAGATTGAGCTTCATACGAACAGGGCCAGTGGGCTATCGCTTTATCAGCAATACTGAAAACCCGTTTATTCTCCTGCTGAGCACACGCAAAGGCTGGTCTATTAGAACAGACAAAGACAGCATAGAGCACCTTGCAGCAGCAATAGACAATTACACCTTTGAACGGCCTGTAGAAGCACGGTTGTATATTGTTTCCGAAACCAAGTGACGTATTTCCGGCTTTTTCTACGCAACACATTTGAAAGCTAGAACTACTTATGAGTGTGAGGCAGCGCAGAATCAAAGATTCTACGGGTCTCATATTTAGCAAAATGAGGTGGTTTTAGATGAAATGGTGGAGAATTATGTTTATCTTGGCATTGTTGCCAAAGTTTGCTTCTGCAGTGGTGATTCAGCAAGTACTGTATGATCCTTTAAGCGAGAGTGGTGGTGAGGCAGTAGAGCTCTACAACCCCAAGAGCACTGCTGTGGACATTAGTGGCTGGGCTATTGCAACAGAAACTTCTGCAACAGACGCAATAGTCCCTGCTAATGCCACTATTCCTGCCCAAGGCAAGTATCTTATTGCTGATGAAGGCTGGGATGAAGCTAAAGACAATTCTGCATGGCGTTCTGCTGATTATGAAGAGAAAATAACCTTAACAAATACAAACGCAGGCCTTGCCTTAGTTGATGCTAATGGTGCTGTTGTTGACGCAGTTGGCTGGGGCGATGCAAGCAAAATTGATGAAGGATTATATGAAGGCACACCAGCAGCGCACGTATCTCAAAGCAAAGCCTTGCTCAGAAGCACTGATACCGACGATAACAGTGATGATTTTAGTGCTGCTGAGCCTGACTTCTATGGTTCTAACAGCATCAGCATTAGCGTGAATGTTAGTGGCCCTAATGCAAGCGAAATATTAGAAGATGATGATCCAGCTCCTGGCATTCAATTACTGCCAACAGCTGGCGAAACTAGACAAGTACAGTACTCTGGCGGAACCTTTGAGCTGCCATACTACAAACTGCCAGGCAATTACACTATCGAAGGAGCAGTGTTTGAAGTGCTTCCCTTAGAAGCCTATGATATTGTCAAAGAAAAAATCACACTAACAGCAACACCAGGTAAGGAAACAATTAGCGAAAGCAAGCTAATACTCAAAAACGCAGGCAATATTCCAGTAAGCTTTAGCTTTGAAGCAAACGATTTAGTCAATGGCAACAGCGCTATCAGCATAGATTACCTCAGCTTAGTAGTTGATGATGAAAAACAAGGCCTTGAAGACGTAACAGTAGCCGTCCAAGAAGAAACAACAGTCCAGTTTGCCCTCTTTGTCCCAGAAACAGCAACCAAAGGCCTCTACGAGACCATGCTCTACTTAGAAATCAAATAAAAAAGAAATAAAAAAATTATTTGCACTTACCGTTCGGTCCTGCTGCAAAGATTTCAAAGACTTGTTGAGCCGTCAATGGTATGTTTCCAGCTTGCTGCTCATCAATCATGCCATTAATCATTGGCAATTCGCCTTCGAAGATTGGGTGTGGTGCTCGCTTGCAGTCAAGGATGGTGTCAACAAAGCCCAAGTCACTGAAGTCTGCTGTAAGGTCGTTTGCTGTCGGGAATGTTGGTGCTGCTTCAAAGCCGTCGTAATAGAATGTCGGCCTTCCTGCAGTAAGTACCCATGCAACATGGTGCCACTCGCCATCAAAGATGTCTGGTGTTGAAATCAGTCCTGTGTACGCATTTGTTCCGTCAGAACGCGTTATACTGAACTGAATACCATTTCCAAATCCTGATGGCAGCGTATTTTCAGGCTCAACAACTATTTGGGCCAATGCAGGACCAAAGCTTGACTGAATGGATTTCACTACCTGTTTTTGGAAGTTATTTACTGGCTTAATCCACATATCAACGTATTTTATACTTGCAACATCAAGAGCTGGCAATTCTGCGCTTAAATCAGCAAATCCAGTGTTACAGTGAAGTGCGTTGCCAACAAGTCCTGGTCCGATGGCTGCACCGCCAACAAGCGTTCCAACAGAACCATCGATTAAGTCTGTTGGAGGGGCAAAGTCGAATGTATGCCACATAGTAGTTCCCGTCGGTGCAGGAACACATTCGCCTGGTGGCTGATCTTCTTTACATTTGCCGTCAGTGCCTGCATTGTAGATGTCTA
>JBFHWZ010000014.1:0-22460 GCA_041599235.1 Candidatus Woesearchaeota archaeon
AAGCCAGTGAAGTCTTGCTTGGAAAATAAGTCCAAGTACCATCCTGCGAGCAGGCTGGCTGCCATGTGGGCTATGCCTATCAATATGCTGCGGTCAGCAGAAAAGCGCGCCTGATGTTTTTTATGCACCACATCAGCATATAAGGACAGCCATGCAGGATCAGCAGTGAAGTCACTGAATTTCATGAAAAAGACAAACACCACTAAATAAAAATAAGGATTGTGTATGAAAAAGTACGGCAGGAGTATTATGAACAGCCACATTATTCGCGATAGTCCTGTTGCTATGAGATACACGCGTTTTCTGCTTGCAAACTCAAGAATTTGCGCTCCAGGAATCTGCGCCAGAACGTTTGCGATCCAGGGCAATGCGCCGAGAATGCCAATGACTGTGTTGGGCGCACCAAGAGCTAGGGCAAAGGCAGTGACAAATGCAGACGTCAAACCAGTATACAATCCCCACAGCATGCCGCTGTTAAGGAGAATTGATTCGTTTTTTGCATATCTCATAGTTCAAACACTTTTCCGATGGGCCCGGGATTTGCTATGAGGGTATCACCAACTTTTTCTTCCTTAGTGAAAGTTTCATGTATGTGCCCGCTTAAGGCAAGCACGGGCTTGTAGTCTTCAATGAATTGCCGATAGGACTTGCTGCCAACATGGCCAATATGCATCAGGTCAAGCGCAGTGTTATTAGGCGGCGCATGGGTAAGCAAGACCAGTTTCTTGCCTGCGAACTGTTCTTTGTTGTGTTCTACAAACTCAACAAAGTCAGGGTAGTCATAGCTGAAGCCGCCGCCGCCATGGCTCACAAAGGTTATACCGTCAATTTCCTTAATGACTTTGTGCATGAACGTGAGGTTGTCATGGAAGCTGCAGAGCTTGGCAACCACCTCTTCGCTTTCATGGTTGCCGTGCAGCACCAAGACAGGCTTGGACAATGAGCCCATCCAGTCAATCATTTTTTCCAGATACTGCTCAAAGACGGTGAAGTCGCCAAGGCAAACAACCAGGTCAGGATTTTCTTTGGCTATAGCTTCCTCTATTTTTTTCATAGCTGTTATGTTTTCATGCAAGTCTGCAAATGCGTAGATTTTCATAGGCCAAAGCTTATCTGGATTATTTTTTGATAGGTGCTGAAGTTCTCAAGCACATAGGCTTCAACGCCCGCACCAATAACAAGGACAAGAATTGCTATGATGAGCAGGCCAAGGTTCAATGCAAGGATTCTGCCAAATGCGCGTGAAAAGATTCCTTCGCTCACGATTCCTTTGCTGATGACTGTGCCTGCTATGACTGCAAGGATATAACTCGAGATTTCAATAATAACGTGCGGAACAACACTGAGCAGCACTAAACCCAGCAGCACTGGTGCGCTTGCGCCGAGATTGATGGCTGCTGATTTGGCTATGATGCCAAAGATAGTGCCCCAGACTGATGCGTTCCAGATAATCATGAAAATGCCAGTATTGCCTGCTACAATAGCAATCAAGAAGCAGAGCAAGATGACCTGAATATTGTTCATGAAAAGCTCAGTGAACAATCCTGCGCTGAACGCTCCTCCGGTAAGCACACTGACTTGCTGTTTGAACAGGTGGTTAGCTGCCAGACCAGGTAAAAATGCTGAGAAAAACGCAAACACAATAAAGCTGCCCAAGAATATGAACAAGTACACTTTGTAAAAGTCATAATTGTGCTTGACTATCTGTGCAATCCCTTCTGCTCGTTCTGCTGCTTCTTCAATCAGCGCAAAGGTATGCAATGAGGGAATCAAGAGCATGCTTGCTACGGCAACAATGACTAAAGCAGGGTCTTGGGGGAAGATAAGCAGTGCAAAAAAAGTTGCAAAGACAGTATGCCCAAGGCCAAGCAGAAATGAGAGAACTGGCTTTTTTCTAAGAACATCTATTGTATATAATTGTTCTAATACCATTACGCTGGTTTACCGAGAAAATGCGTATTTAAAGCTTTCGAAGAACTTGTTCTTTTAAGCTACGAGACAAAGTCGAGTTAGGTTCCTAGCGTGCTGAATAGTAGTCTTCAAGCAATAATTTGTCAATGCCTGCAAGATGGGTTGCAATGTACAGCCTGCCCATGCCCAGACGTGTGAGCTGTTGCGCAAAGCGCTTGCCTTTTGCATCAATGTGTATGCCCAGCAGCGATACCGTGATGCCTGCACTGCGTGCTTCACTGACTGCCTTCAGCGCTGCTTCTTCAGGTGCATGCCCTTTTGTTGGCAAAGCATCAGTCAGAATAATAATGTGCTTGGTGGATTGATCGTGCGGAAACAGCTCAATTGCTTTTTTGAGCATGCTGGCAAAGTCAGTTTGCTTGCTGGCTTTGACTTTGGCAATCTTATGCAGAAAGTGTCCAAAATCTTGTGATGGCTCAAGCATATCTTTGACATCACTGCCAAATACCACTAAGCCAACAGCATCATGTTCGTGCATGGCTTTGTAGGCCAGGGCAATGCCTGCTTTTTTGGCAGTTTCCAGTTTTTCACCTTTCATGCTTGCGCTTGCATCAATGGCATAGACGACTGATAGCTGGCCTTTGCTTTGCCGAGTGCTGGTGCGCAGATCGTGCTTATGTAAGCTTGTGTGCGATCGCTTAATTGCTGTTCTGATTGAATTTTTTAAGGCAAGGTCTTTGTAGCGGTCCCCTTTTCGGTACTGCCTGACCACTGCTTTTTCACCATAATGGCTTATTTTTTTGTGCGGTCTGCTTCCCACCAGCCCTTTGGGCGTAATCTGGTCAAGCTCTTGCACGTACAGAACAAGGCTGCTGAGCTGCACTGCTTTTTCAGTAAGCTGGCCTTCTGAGTCAAGCAGTTTTTTCTGTTTGAGTGTATCAACCGCACTCTCAAGTGCTTGTTTGAGTTCTTTTCTGAACTCAGGAATACGTATGTTTTTCTCAATATAGCTGGGATCATAGCCGGTAAGCAGCCTGAGCATGCGTTCACCCATGAGTTGTTTAGTTAATTGATAGTTCTTAACAAGCTTCTCAAACACCATGTTGGGCGTAAAGCCGCCAATGCCGCGGTTAATAGCATCTTCTATCAGCCTGCCTTCTTCAATAGTTTGCTGATCATTTTCAAGAACTGAGCGCATAAGTTTCTGGTCAAGAAGGTTTGACTGGAGCTTGCCCTGCGCTTCTTCTGCTTTGGCAATTTCTTTGAGCTCTATGCTAAAGATACTCACCACTCTGGGCGAGCTCTTTGTGTTCTTTGCTGAACTGCTCGTATGCTTCTTGCAAGAATGCTTCAGCTGTTTTTAGGTATTTGACTGATGGTTTTAGCTCAATACGATGCGAAAGCACACTAATAATTACGCGCGCAATATCTTCAGGAGTTACTTTTTTCCTGCCAGCAAGCACTGCCTGCGCTTGCGCACGTTCATACAATCCAAGGCTGGCACGAACACTGGGCTTTTTGATAATATCCTTGTGTTCTCTGAGCAAGCGAACAAACAAGATGGTGCTCGCAAGCAGCGACTTGGGAAAGTCAACAGCAAGTTTTTCTCCTTTAGCAAGCACAATATCCTGCTCAAGCGTTGTTTCTTCAGGATAGGTCATGTGGACAGTATCAAAGCGGTCCAGCAGCACATCACTAAGCTTTTCTGTTGCTGCAGTCTCCTCTGGATTCATGGTGCCGATGAAGATGAAATCAGCAGGAAGGTCAATAGTGTAGCTGCCCAGTGTTGCAGTTCCTTCTTCAAGCACTTGCAATAAAGCATTTTGCAGTTTTTCAGGGCAGCGGTTGAGCTCATCAAAAAACAAAACCCCTTTGTTTGCTTTGAACAGCTTGCCAGGCGTGAAGGCCTCAAGGCTGGTTGGACCAAACTTCAGTGCTTTCAAGGGGTCAATGTCTCCCAGCAAGTCTTCAGCTGTTAAGTCAGGACTGCCTTGAACGCGTACAAAACGGTCAACACCTTCAACTTTTTTTGTTTTAGGTTTTTTTTGCTGGCATGCAGGACACAAGGGCTTGCTAGGATCGCAATGGTATTCGCAGTCATTGCACATCAAGGTTGGCAACAG
Organism: Candidatus Woesearchaeota archaeon; assembly: GCA_041599235.1. Taxonomy (GTDB): domain Archaea; phylum Nanobdellota; class Nanobdellia; order Woesearchaeales; family ARS49; genus JBFHWZ01. Next base: position 4,035 of record JBFHWZ010000014.1, read on the forward strand.
CCGCGCTATGTTTTTTGCAAGCGTTGTCTTGCCAATGCCTGGCGGCCCGACAATAAGGACATGTCTATTGACAAGCAGAGCTGACTTGAGCTGGTTCTTAGTTATAGCTTGCCCAAGAATATCTTCAAAAGTTGCTTTCAAAGCTGTTTCCCCAAACATAAAAGAATAAAAAAGAAAGAGAATTTAAAAAACTATCTTTTCTTCTTGCGCTTTGCCGCCTTGCGCTTTGCTGGTTTTTTCTTGAGCTCCCTTATCACTATAGCGTCCATTTTTTTTGCTGCGCGAAATGCTTCGACCGCTAGAGCGCGCGCAACGCGGAGTCCTTGCGAAGCACTCACTCTGCCTTTTTTGATATAGCCTTTAAGCTCTTTGTCAATTTCTTTTTTTGCGTATTTTCCAATGCGAACACCTACTTTAGCTGCTCTTTTTACTTGCTTGCGTACTCGTTTTCGTGCCATATCATTCACCTCATTTGTTTGCACCGAGGTCAACAGAATGCTGCATTCTGCTACCTCGTATGTTCTGCTTTTTTATGTGGATCGTGCCGTGCAGTGCCTTCGCGCGCCATAGACGTAACCAGGGTTATGCCCAGCACAAAAGCTATGCTCATACTGAAGACTGAAAAGTAAGACAAGCCACCAACTTGCGGGCTCAGGTCTACCAGCATTGCGCCAGTAACAATAAGCGCTGCTATGATGAGCGCAATGCTCAGGCGGTTGCTGCTGGTATTGATGTCCATGCCCAAATGCCGTGCATCAGGATTGCGCATATTGATTCTGAACGGTTCTCGTTTTAGTTTTTCAACAAAATCAAGGGTCTCACGCGGAAGCTCTGCTAAGATGGAGCGCAGTTCCTGCGAGCTTTTGAGGAACCTGTTGATAAGCTGTTGTGGTGCGCGTCGGCGTTCAAGCAACTTGCGCATTTTTGGTTTTGCTTCTTCAACAAAGTCAAAGTCCGGAACCAATTGCCTGCAGGTGCCTTCGATAGTAACCAATGCTTTGCCGACCAGCACTAAATCAGTTGGCATGCGTATGTTGTTTTTCACGCAGGCAACAAATAAACGGTGCATGAGCGTCGTGACCCTGATAACACCTGCGCGATGCCAGTCGTGCATGATGGTTTCCACATCCTGCCTGAACTGCTCATAGTTTGTTGCAGGTGTTGGCCTGCCAACATGCAAGAGTATGTCCTGGACGCGTTCAATATCGCGGGCAATGATGGCAAGGTAGAGGTCAAGCCCGAGCTTGTTTGATTTTTCGTCAAGTTTGCCGACAATGCCAAAGTCAAGCAAGGCAAGTTTGTTGCGTGGCAGAACCAGGATATTGCCTGCATGAGCATCTGCATGGAAAATACCCTTATCATAGACCATGTGTATGGCAGCATCAACAATCTTGTCTGCAATAAGCTGCCTGTTTTGCTCGCTGAGCGTATGCGCAACCTCTGAGAGCTTTGCGCCTCTGATATACTCCATAACCAGCACGTGTTTAGTGCAGTATTGCGGATATACTTTGGGCACAACTGCGTACCGCAGGCCTTTGAGCGCAGTGCTAAACTGATGTATATTATCTGCTTCTTGCAAAAAGTTCAGTTCTTCAAGCGTATAGCGCTCAAATTCTTTGACGATGATAACCGGATCAATAACCCCTGCAGTGAAGTGTTTTTTGAATTTGTGCGCAAGATAATATAAGATGTCTATGTCAGACCTGAATTGTGCTGCTACTTTTGGCCGCTGCACTTTCACTGCCACTTGTTTGCCATTTTTGAGTTTCGCATAGTGCACTTGGGCTATTGACGCGCTGCCCAGAGGCTTTTTATCAAATTGTGAGAACACTTTAGCGAGCGGCTTGTGCAATTCTTTCTCAAGGACATGCTTAACCGTCTCGTATTTGAGCGGCTCAGCGCGGTCAAGCAGTTTTTTAAATTCTTCACAGTACTGCTCAGGAGCCAAGTCCTGCCGCATGCTTAAGAATTGGCCAAGCTTGAGATAAATGCCGCCAAGCTGCTCCATTGCTTCGCGCATGCGCACTTCAGGTGCTTTCGGCAGCCGCTTGCGCATAGCCACTCGCTTGGCAAAAGGCATATGCCAGCTGAGTCTGGCACGCTGTAGGAAATAGCCAAGACCGTGGTCTGCAAGAACATGAATTACCCGCGTTACTCTTCTGATTGAGTCTGTTCTGCTCATACAACCTCTTTTACCTATACAAACACCTGTTTGCCTATAAATACTTTTTCCCCAAAACTATTTAAACACTATAGAGTTTTCGTGAACAATGCAAGAATTGATCATCACAGAAAAGCCAAATGCCAGCAAGAAGCTTGCAGAAGCTCTTGCAGATGGCAAACCAGTCAAGGAAGAAATCAAGGGAGTGCCTTTCTATAAGGTTACCCACGGTAAAAAAGATCTCTTGATTGGCTGCGCTGCAGGCCATTTGTTTGGTTTGGCTGAAAAAAAGAAAACCAAAGGCTTTGCTTATCCTGTATTTGACATTGAATGGATTCCCAATCATGAAATAAGCAAAACAGCTGCCTTTAGCAAGAAATACTTGGATGCACTGAAAAAACTGGCCAAGCAGGCTGATACGTTTACGGTCGCAACTGACTATGATGTTGAAGGTGAAGTGATTGGCCTGAATATCGTACGGTATATTTGCAACAGAAATGATGCACGCCGTATGAAGTTCTCTACCTTAACCAAGCCTGACTTAATTGAGGCTTATGCTAAAGCCATGCCCCATCTTGACTGGGGGCAGGCCCTGGCAGGTGAAACACGGCATTTTCTTGATTATTTTTACGGCATCAACCTTTCTCGTGCGCTTACCAGAGCAATCAAGGATGCAGGCATGTTCAAGATCCTCAGCACAGGCCGTGTGCAGGGACCTGCATTGAAGATTCTTGCTGACCGCGAAAAAGAGATTAAAGCCTTCAAGCCAGACCCCTTCTGGCAGCTTGAGCTCAAAGGCCTTGCAAAGAAAAAAACAATCGAGGCATGGCACAAAGAAGACAAATTCTGGGATAAAAAAGCTGCTGAAAAAGCACATGCTGCAGTTAAGAAAGAGAAAAAAGGAACCATTGACACTGTTGACACCAGAAATTTCCTGCAAAAGCCGCCAACACCTTTTGACTTAACCTCTTTGCAGACAGAATCCTATCGCTGTTTTGGTATTAGCCCAAAAGAAACACTGGCGCTTGCCCAAGACCTGTACACGCAGGGATACATCAGTTATCCGCGAACAAGCAGCCAGCAATTGCCTCCAGCAATTGGGTATGAGAAAGTGCTGAAAGCATTGGCAAAACAAAAAGACTATGCTGATCTGGTCAAGGGCGTACTGAAACTCAAGCCGCTAACCCCCAACAATGGCAAAAAAACTGATCCAGCGCATCCTGCTGTTTATCCGACTGGTATTGCACCAAAAGGTCTTAAAGGCCGCCAGGAAAAAGTATATGACCTTATTGTGAAGCGCTTTATGAGCACCTTTGCCAAGGCTGCTAAGCGCGAAACAGTCACCTTAAGCCTGAGCGTGAACAAAGAGCCCTTTATTGCCAAAGGAACCAGAACAACAGATCCACAATGGCATGAGTTCTACCAGCCCTATATCAAACTTGAAGAGCAGGAAATGCCTGCAGTTAAAGAGGGCGACGCTCTCACAGTCAAAAAAGTAACCTTGCACGAAAAAGAAACACAGCCGCCCAAGCGCTACACGCCAAGCAGCATCATAAAAGAACTGGAAAAGCGCGAGCTGGGCACTAAGGCAACACGCGCTGAAATCATCGACACCTTGTCAAAACGCCATTATGTGGTTGGCCAGAGCCTTGAAGTAACTGACTTGGGCATGCACATTATTGAGATCCTGGAGAAATATGTGCCAAAGATTGTTGATGAAAAGCTCACCACGCATTTTGAGCTTGAAATGCAGGAGATTCGCGATCGCAAGAAGAAAAAAGAGGAAGTTATTGCTGAAGCGCAAAACGTGGTCACTGAGATTTGCGCTGATTTCAAGAAAAAGCAAAAGGATATTGGCGAAGGCTTGAAGAAAACCTTTACTGAAACCCGTGCTGCGCTGTCAACTGTTGGCAAGTGTACGTCTTGTAAAAAAGGCATGCTGGTTATGAAACGCGGCAAGTTCGGCAGGTTTGTTGCCTGTGATACCTATCCTGACTGTAAAACCACCTTTAAGCTGCCTGCTACGGGCCTTGCGCAAGTGGTTGATGAGACCTGCAAGGAATGTAAGCATCCGATGATCAAGATGATCAGAAAAGGAAAGCGCCCGCAGGTCGTGTGCATTAATCCTGAGTGCCCGACCAAGCATGTTGAGGTTGAAGGCGAAGGCAAAACATGCCCGAAATGCAGCAAAGGCAAGATGGTGCTGCGCAAAAGCGTCTATGGTGCATTCTTAGCCTGCGACCAATATCCGAAATGCAGGACTATTGAGAAAATAAAAACAGCTGAAAGTAAAGAAAGTAAGTCTTAAATAGGCTCGTTGATTCTTGCTCCCTATGAAATACGGGGTTTGTTTGCTAGTGCTGCTGGTTATGCTGCCGACGGTTGTTGCTGAAGAGGGCCATATTAAGCTCTTGGCCATGATTGAAAGCGGCGATAAATCTAAAGGGGCACTGGCAGATCTTGCACTTGCCATTAAGCCGGGAACTGAACGAGTTTTCTTAGAAACCTTTCCACTTACCAAAATAACAACCCAAGTAAGTCTGCGTTTTGCTCAACAAATAGCCTGCACTGAATTTGATTTTGACTGCAGCGAGTATGACTTTTTTTACACCATCAGCGCATTGCCTGGCATTGTTGGTGGCCCAAGCGCGGGCAGTGCAGCAGCAGTGTTGACTGCAGCGTTGCTGCAGGGTGATGACCTCCGCAAGGATGTTGGCATTACCGGCACTATTAATTCAGGTGGCTTGATCGGCCCAGTCGGGGGCATCAAGCAAAAGCTTGAAGCAGCTTCAAAAAACAGCATTGCCCTTGTGCTGATTCCGCGCGGAACAACCGAGTACAAAGAAGATGACAACACCACAACTGACTTGATTGCCTACGGAAAAGAACTGAATATTTCAGTGCAGGAAGTGGCAACACTGGCTGAAGCATACGAGGTGTTCACGGGCAAAAAAGTGAAGCAGGATAATGGCGATCTGGTCATTGAGCCCGGGTATGAACGCACTATGCAAGCAGTGGCAGAGGATTTGTGCGAGCGCAGCGATGCTATCAAGGCACGGCTTGAGCAGGCCCGCCTGAACGTCAGTGCAAATGTGTCAAGCAAAGAGGCAACTGCATTGAATTATACTAATCGCTCAAACACGGCCTTTGAACAAGGAGAATATTATAGCAGTGCATCGTATTGTTTCAGGGCTAATGTCCTGCTCAAGCAGGCGTATTTTGCTTTGTTTAATTATTCTGATGATGAAATAGCAAAAGCAATACTGGTCATAAAAAATGAGGGCAGTACAGTGGAAGAACGTTTTGCTGGCAAGCCTATCACCACCTTAAATGCCCTGCAGACCTTTATGGCAGTGCACGAGCGTTTGTCAGAAGTTGACGAAAGCCTGGTGGCAGCCATAGAAGCATTGAATGATACTAAAAAAGCTGCAGAGACAGTAGCCTATGCTGAAGAGCGCTTGTACTCTGCATCAAGTTGGGGCAAATTCTTTGATACAGGCACCAAAGAGTTTGTGCTTGACCAAGAACGGCTCCACACCAGTTGCCTGTCAAAGATAGCTGAAGCTGAAGAGCGCTATAATTATGTCAAGACGCTCTTGTCTGAATCAGGAACAACAGTGGTTAAAGACCTGCAAAACGCATACCATCACCTGCAAAACAAAAGCTATGTGATGTGCTTGTACAAGGCTGCGCAGGCAAAAGCCCAGGCTGATGTTATTCTCAGCGCAGTCGGCGTTAAAGAAGAACGCGTTGATGAACTGTTGAACTTAAAGCTTGATATTGTCAAAAAGGGGCTTATCAGGTCGCAAAAAGAGGGAGTCTTCCCGATTATCGGCTATAGTTATTATGAATATGCACGCAGTCTTGCTGATTTTGACCAGTTTTCAGCACTGCTGTTTTCAGAATATGCGCTGGAATTCAGCAGTTTAGATATTTATTTTGATGAGAAAAAACTTAAAAAAGCATTGCCGCGATTTGATAAGAAATTATTGATTGCCTTCTTAATCGGTCTGCTATTAGGCATTAGCCTTCTATTACCTAAGAGGAATTTTAAAACCCTGCAAACGCCTCCGAGGAAGCGCCTGCGAGGGAAAAAGAGGTGATTGTAAAATGCTTGCGTTTTGCAAGCTTTTGGAATTTTGCGGAAATTCCAAATTGATTGTAAAACCCTCGCAGATCCCCGAAGAGATCTGCGCGGGAAAAAGAGGTGATAGATAAGTAGTATATGCCACCCCTGATTGTTACTACTGAAGTATAGTATTACTCATATTTAAATCTTTCGGTAATATAGTACTCTAGAGTAGTACTTAATAAGTGATGAGTGGAGGGTTTATATATGCTCTCCGATTACCAACACCATGGAATCGTGCATAAAATGCAAGCGGCCAGCTAAGGTCCATCTCAAGCACCTGCAGCACCTCTGCGCGCACTGCTTTGCTGAGATCATTGAAAAACGGGTGCGCAAGACCTTGCGGGAGCACAACTGGATTCAGCGGATGGATGCAATCGCTATTATCGACGATGGGACCGTACGATTTGCCGTCACCAAATACCTTCTCGAAAGCATCTCAAAAGACCTGCCCATGAAACTGACTGTTGTCAAGGAGTCCAGCACAGGCAAAACAGTCATTCCCTGGAGCCTCAATAAAGAAGTTGAAGCAAAGCTCAAAGACTTGTTTGGTGAAGCAAGCAGCCAGGCGCAGCACCTGCCGCTTCTCAAGAATGTTACTGACGAAGAAATAGCCTTATTTGCCAAAGTGAAGCACCTTGCAGGCACCGTGCCTGAGCAAAGTGATTTAGCCAAAAAACTTACAGAACTTGAGGAAAAATATCCGGGTTCAACCTTTGGCTTGCTGAAAAGCTTTCAGGACTTAGATTGATTTCTCCGGTTTTCCTGCCTAAAGCTATGTTAAAGGCAACGCCTGCAAGGTTTGCATGAAAAAAGCAATCATACTGTTGTTGCTCTTGGCGGGCTGCACACCAGTTGATGTTTTCATGTGTCCTGCAGAACACTGCAAGGAACAGGTCATCGCAGCGCTTGAGCAAGCTGATGAAAGTATTTATTTCATGATATATAGTTTTACTGATGCTGATATCAGCGATGTCTTAATCAGCAAATTTAAGGATGGTGTGAAGGTGAAGGGAGTTATGGAAAAAAGTCAGCGCAGCAGATATTCTGCATTTGCAGCCTTGCAGGCAGCAGGCATTGCGGTGCAGTGGGACAAGAACCGGGCCAGCATGCATCATAAAGTGTTTATTATCGACGAGAAAACAGTGATTACCGGCAGTTTCAACCCAACCAAGAACGGCAATGAGCGCAACAATGAGAATGTGGTGATCATCAAGAACAGGCAGATTGCAAAGCAATTCGTCGATGAGTTCAAATCACTTTATTAGCTTGTATTTCTGCAATATCTGTTTAAGGTCTGCAAAGTCAGAGCTTTTTTTGAATTCCTGCAGTTCCTCTGGCGGCAGTTGTTTAATGGCATACAGCGCTATTTTGGCCATTTCTTTCATGTCTTGCATGACCAGCTCTTTGCCGACTAGCTCTTTTATTTTTTGTTCCTCAAATTCCTGTTTTTCTTGCTCATCTAAATGAATTTCTTTTGGTTTTGGCCTGAACCACTCAACCACTTTTTCAACAACCGATTTCCGCTCATCTTCATATTCTTCTTCAAGCAAAGGATCGACATTTTCCAGCTTACGGTGCTCGTGCGGCGTTTCGTTTACATCATACGCTTGTATATCTGGCGGTAGGTCAACATCTTTTGGCGTCACTTTAGGGATCATTTTCTTAAAAAAGCCCCTTACATCCCTTTTTTTCTTTTTTCGTGAAGAAATATATGCTTCTAGCTCTTTTTCAAATTCCCGCGCCATGCCTTTGCAGAACTGCTGGTTCTATATATAAGTTTGTTAATTTTCGTTATAACTATTATAGCCATAATACTCTTACTAAAAAACCACACTTAGAGCTATTATAGTTAGAACTCTCTAACTAAAAGAATTCTTATTGTCGCCCTTTAGCTTTGCCTTTAGAATGCTTAAGTTCGCTAAAGCTCTTTCCGCGACTTGTTCTAAAGGCAGCATTAGCATTGGCCTTGCTTGCAGATGATGCGCTTGTTGCAGCAGCAGGGCATGGACCTAAGGTATCCCCATGTCCTAAATGAATGTCTTCTGCATTTACTGAAACACAAATAGTGTGAGCATTAGCAGGGTTGCCTATTGGAACATGGCAGATCTCTACTTTGTCAGCGCCTGTTTTAGCTCCACAACCATCACCTGCTGGCGGATTTTTCTTAAGCTCTTGCCGGTCTTGAATCAACGAGTCAGCTGTTATGGTCGCACCCACTGGGATTGAACTAAAGGTTCCAGTCACTTCAACAAGCTGTCCTGTATTGACATCAAATGGTGTAGTGAGCGTAAAAACAATTCCTGAAGTTGGCCCGAAAAAGGTTGCAGGATTAGGTGTTGTGGTTGATGACAGCGCAGTATTGATGTTTTTTGCAGTTATTGCAAGTTTGCAGCCGCCAGAGCACGCCCCCAATGGAGTGACCGTAGGAACGTCAACAATAACCGCCACTTCTTTTCCATTAGCAACAAAAGAATTGCCAGACCATTTCACAATAGTGTTGAACTGAGTGATTGTGGTTGATGTTTTTGCTGTTTTGCCCCATTCTGCAAATGATTGCTCTTGCTCTATCAAGGTTTCTTCTTCAAGCGGGGTCGTAAAGAGTGAGAATTTTGCTCTGTTCCAGAAGCGCTTGATTTTGTTTTTTGCTTTTCGTTCTAGTGCGCGTGCTTTTCTGTCAGCGTCAATTTCTCGTCGCAGTGCATTGGCTTCAGGAGTGCGCTTGTCATGGCCTTTTGCTTTGCCTGGGTTCTCGCTTGAGCTTTCACTTGTTTGTCCAACTGCTTGGCCTTGTCCTTTGCCTTGCGAACCAGTGCCGCCACCCTGGCCTTGTGCTTTGCCGGGATCTCCTGCTACTGCAGCTCCAGTAAGTCCCCAACAGCCATACCAGGGGCATTCTTGCCACGTGCCGCCTACTGTTCTCACACTATAGGTTTGTTCAGTATAGCTTGTTGGAAAAAGCGCATAGGCTACTGAAACTAAAGCTAAGAACATGACTGCATATATCACCAGTTTTTTCACAAGCACACCTTCCAGCATGAACTATATAAGTTTTACTCGTATCCCAGAGCTTTTTGAGCTTCTCTGCTGAGTTCTTGCAGGGTATATGCCATTGCAAAGCTGCCAAGCACGCCAAGATCTTCCGGCATGGTCTGCGAGATTAAAGCTGTTGCAATGATTGCAAGAATAAGCCCTGAAAGCGCAGGCACAAAGAACTTTTTCTCCCAGCGCAGCCCAGGATGGTTTTTAAGCTTGACAAGATATGGAACAACTGTGCGTGCAAGCACACCAAGGAACGCTCCTAAGAGCTGCTCATATGCCATGCACAGGCAAGAACAGCATTACTTTATTAATTTTATCCTCTTATAGCGCTCGTCATCCAGGTACAAGCGGACTTCATACTTGTCACCGTACGTCACTTCGTACGGCAATCGCGCTTTATACATAAAATCTGGCTGCAGTCGGTTGTTGAAAAACAAGTCAGCATTAAGTTCAAGATCGCCTGGTTCTGAATACTGCTGCTCTTCAGTGCCGAACACGCGGATAGGGAGGGGCTTTTGCGGTTTGCCCGTGTTAGTTATTTCTGCATAGACTATCAAGAAATAATCAAATGGTTTGACGCCAATGAACGTGCTTTCATAACCCCGCCCAAGATACGGCCGGTATTCAAAGCCATACACCCTGATGAGAAAATCATCAACGCGCGTTGTGGTGCCCAGAGAAACATCAATAATGGTGGGAAGCACCTCTTTTTGTGGCGGTTCTTCTGCGCTCACCTCTTCGCTGGGAAGCAGTGCAAATATAAGTGCTATAAGGAGCACTAAAAGAACGCTCAAGCATACCAGCAATCCCGCTATCACCTGTTTTGTTCCCACCAGAAAAAACAAACTGCCCCGTCTATAAATACATTATTGTAAGCAATTATAACAGTTAGAAAACAATGTATGCAGCCCCACCTGAGCTTCACTTCGGCGGTGTTACTTCTGCTTCGCCTATTTTCTTTTTCAGCGGACTTTGTGGCTTTTGGACTTCAAAGAAGATCTTGGTATAATCATACAGGGTTTTTATATCATCTTTGATGACTTCAACGCGCAGAGGCAGCTTGTTGTTCTTGTCTATATGTATCGTTGTTCGGTCCTCATCACGTTCATAAATAATAACCGGCTGAACAGTCTTGTAGCCAGTCTGTATTTTCATGGCTTGCTCAGCTTCAACAACTGTTGTTGGATGCTCGTTTTGATAACGCTCAAGCCAGTCCAACGGCGTTTGGCTGTAATAGTCAGCAAACAAAAGCTCCCAAGTCATGTTCTTGAACACAGTGCACTTTGCTTTGGCAGCCTCATAATTTGTTGCTATGCGTATTTCCCGCTCTGTATTACACACCCCGGTAGCAGTTTTTTTATGCCGGTCAAAATATACGTCAGTGAAGTAGACTGCTCTGCCTTCGTGTTTAAGTCCAGCAACTGGCAGCAGGTTCGTGTAGGCTAATCGTGCCTTGTTTTGATGAACATACATAATGCCGTCCTTGACTTCATACGCATGGCCGATTGCATACGCTTTTTTGAGAAGTTCTGCAACAATATTTGGCTGCGTGGTTTCAGGCGCAGGTTCAACAGCAATACTTGGTTCAGGGCAGGGCGCAAACGCACAGTCTGGCGCAACTCTGCCCACATAACTGCCATCAGGGCATTCTTTTGCGTCAGCAGTGCAGAAAACAGGCTCAGGGCATGGCTCAAATGCACAATCTGGGCCAACACGCACAACAGCAGTGCCATCAGGGCACATCTTTGCCTCTTCAGTGCACGCAACAGGCTGTTCCTGCAGGGGAGCGCACGCTGCCAATAGCAATAGTAAGAATAAAAATATTTTTTTCATGAGTACCTATGGTAGATTGCTCTGGAACGCTTCTTCTGAGCCTATTTCGCCGATGTTTCTGTGCCTGACATCTGCATCGCGCACAGTGTTTGCAGTAAGATCGTCATAACTGTAAAGGTCTGTTGCTGTGCCTTGGGTAAGTTCTACTTTAAGGGGAAGTCCGATTTTGTTGTCAAAGTACATTTTGACTTCTGTGCCTTCATCGTCCCAGATGATAAGCGTTGTCTGTCTGCCTTTGACATAGTAGGCAGTGGTTTCTATACGTAAGGGTTCTTTTAGATAGTAGTCAAAGAGCCAGTCTGCTGGTTTTTTATCCTGGTAGTCTGCATAGCTGAGCTCGTAGGGGATGTCTCTGATTTCGAGGCTTGCGCATTGCCTGCCATATTCTTGGTGCGTTCCTTCGCAGTAGCCTGTTGCCTTGCGATTGGGGGCTTCTAAGTAGACATTATCTATGTAGAATAGCTGGTAGTGTTTGCCGTTCAGCTGAACACTGCTGAGTTTGAGTACATCTGCAAGTTTTACTCTGCTTTTATCGCCGCGAATCAGCCATTTGTTTCCATTGAACCGGTAAGAATAGCTTGTCACGCCTTGCGCATATGCTTCCATGAGCTCTTCAAGCTTGGTTTTGGGCAGTTCGCGCTTTGGTTCTGCTGGCGTTTCAGCAGGAGTTTCTGCAGGTGCTTCAGCAGGCGCTGCAGGTTCTTCTGCTGGCGCCTCAACAGGCTCAGGTGTTGGCTCGATGATTTTTTCTTCTACTTTTTCAAATGCTTCTGGCTCTTCTTGGTCATCGCACGAACCATTTTCGTTTACGTCAATACAGCAAGCACCGTCGTGTTCAATGTACGGCGACGTGCAGATAACCTGCTCGTCTAAGGGAACACAGGCTACCAGAAGTACTGAAATAAGCAAGATAAATGCCAGCCATCTCATATCTTTGCCAACAGCACAAGAATTTATAAATTTATGGTAAATCAAGTATATAGATACCATGATAAAAGAAGTGAGTGCCGGAGCAGTCATATACCGCATGGAAGATGGCAGGCGGCTCTACCTCTTGCTCTTGCATGAGTTCAAGACTAAGTATTGGGAGTTCCCGAGGGGAAAAATCGAGGGTTCTGAGACCATACAAGAGACTGCGGTTAGAGAGATTGAAGAAGAAACAGGCATTACTGAGCTCAAGCTCATCCCTGGTTTTGAGGAAAAAATAGAATGGTTTTTCAAGCGGGACCGCAAGACTGTTTTCAAGCAGGCCACGTACCTTTTGGCTGAAACACAAACAAAAAAAGTGACTCTTTCTGAAGAGCTTGATTTTACCTGGCTTCCCTACAAGGAAGCTTTAAATACCATCACGCATAAAAATGAAAAAGAGGTTTTGCAAAAAGCAGAAGCCTTCCTACAATGATTAACCGCGAGCTTGCCAACATTTTCTATGAGATGGCTGATATTCTTGAGATGATGGAGGTTGAATGGAAGCCTCGTGCCTTTAGAACTGCGGCCAGAAACATTGAGACCCTGCGTGATGATGTCAAAAAGCTCTATGACCAAAAAGGCTTCAAGGGCCTGAAAGAGATTCCTGGCGTCGGAGAAGGTATTGCGAAAAAAATAGAGGAGTACCTCAAAAAAGGCAAGGTTGCTGAATATGAAGCGCTGCGCAAGAAGATTCCTGCTGGTGTTGAGGAAATGATGCACCTGCAGGGTATGGGCCCCAAGAAAGCTTGGAAATTATACAAAAAACACAAGATTAAGAGTATTGCAGAGCTGAAAAAAGCAGCTGCAACAGGAAAAATTGCCAGCTTGCCTGGTTTTGGCAAAAAATCTGCTGATGATATTCTTAGAGGCATAGCTTTGTACAAAGGCAGTAAAGAGCGTATGCTGCTGGGCCAGGCACTGCCTATAGCCCGAGCTTTGGAAGCGCAGCTGAAGAAGCACAAAGAGGTCAAGCAGGTTTGTATTGCAGGCAGTACGCGACGCTGGAAAGAGACTGTGAAAGATGTTGATATTCTTGTGGTGAGCTCGCAGCCAGCCAAAGTGATGGACTTTTTCACCAAGCTGCCTGAGGTCAAGCATGTGCTTGCCAAAGGTCCGACTAAAAGCTCAGTAGTGCTCAGAGAAGGCCTGAATAGTGACCTGCGCGTTCTGGAAGCTAAGAGTTTTGGCGCTGCTATGCAGTACTTTACAGGCAGCAAGGATCACAATATTAAGTTACGCCAGATTGCTATAAAAAAAGGGTACAAGCTCAATGAATATGGCCTATTCAAGGGGAAAAAACAGGTTGCGGGCAAAACAGAGCAGGAAGTGTACAAAAAATTAGGCTTATCGTATATTGAGCCTGAACTGCGGGAAAATACTGGCGAGCTTGAAACCAAAAAACTGCCTAAGCTGGTCAAACTGCAGGATATTAAAGGTGACTTGCACATGCACACCACTTATACTGACGGTGCTAACAAGCCAGAAGATATGATCAAAGCAGCCATTGCCCATGGCTATCAGTATGTTGCTATTACTGACCATAGCAAAAGCACGTATGTTGCTGGCGGCTTAACTGAAGCGCAGCTGAAAAAGTACATTGCAGAGCTGACCAAGCTCAAAAAGAAATATGCTCGCAAGATTCGTGTTTTGATTGGCAGCGAGGTTGATATTCTTGCAGACGGCTCTATGGACTACAACACCAGCGTGCTCAAGCAGCTTGACTGGGTCGTAGGAAGCTTGCATCGGGGGTTTAAGAGCACAGCCAAGCAAAATACTGAACGCGTCATTAAGGCAATCTCGCATCCGCAGGTCAATGCTATTGGCCACCCGACCGGCAGGTTAATCAATAAGCGCGAAGCATTTGAAGTTGACATGGATGCAGTATTTGCTGCTGCTAAAGCACACAACACAGCTCTTGAAGTGAACTCATTTCCGTCACGGCTTGACCTCAAAGACAGTAATGTGCGAGCAGCCATCCAAAACAAGGTGAAATTGGTCATTAACACTGACTCCCACAGTGCAGAACACCTGCGCTACATGGAGTTTGGCGTGGCAACTGCACGGCGCGGCTGGGCAGAGGCAAAAGACATTATTAACACCTTGCCGTGGAAAAAGTTCGAAAGCTTTATTAAGAAGAAATAGCGAGTTTTGCATATGGCTTTCATTGATACTCTCAAAAAAAAGGTGCCTGATGATATTCAGCACACGCCTGAATTCAAGACGCTCAGGGCGCTTATCAGACAGCAGGATATTCGTTCTTCTGTTGGCTTGCGCAGTTATGTAACTTCAGATATTGAACGATGCCAAGCAGAGCTGAAAAATCACAAAGGCGGCTCAACCAAGAATCGTTTGCGGGTCCGCTGTGCAAAAAAGCTTGATTTCTTACGCCTTATCAAAAACAAAGTCCTTCGATACCTCTAATGCCTAAGTTTGTGCTGCATAAGCATCAGTCAAGAACATTGCATTATGATTTGCGCATACAGACCGGGCTGCGCCTGAAGAGCTTTGCAGTGCCCAAAGGCATTCCGCCGCAAGGCAAGAAGCATTTGGCTATTTACACAGGAACCAGAGCTCTGACCGCACTGAAGTTCGAGGGGGACATTCCTGAAGGCCAGTATGGTGCAGGAACAATAAAAATATGGGACAGCGGCAATTTTGATATGCTGGAAAAGTCTAAAACCAAGTTCCTGTGTGATTTCAAAGGGAAAAAACTCAAGGGAAAGTACGCATTGGTCAAGTTTGAACGCGCAGGGGAGAACAACTGGCTGTTCTTTAAGCACAAATGATACGAAATTATTCAAAAAAGAAAGTTATTGTTACCAAGAGTAGGACTGTCAAGAGTGTTTTTGGCAAGACGCTGGGATTAATGTTCAAGAAAAAGCCAGAGCCTTTAGTGTTTGTGTTCTCAAAAGCGACCTTTGTGCCTTTGCACACGTTTTTCATGCAATTCCCTATTGATGTGCTTTTTTTGAATGAAAACTGGGAAGTTGTTGAGCTTAAGGAGAATTTCATGCCCTACAGCTATTATAGGCCCAAAAAGAAAGCCATGTTTGTTATTGAGCTGCCTGAAGGCAGTATCCTTAAGAGTAAAACCGCTGTAGGCGATATAATAAACTTTAAATAGCCCGCCAAACTAATTATCCTCGATGGGATGTCTGCGAAAAATCCTTTTTTGCAGTATCCCGCAAAAAGCGCAGCTTTTTGGGGATGTCGTATAACCTGGCTATTATTTCCGGCTCCAACCCGGACGATCGGGGTTCAAATCCCTGCGTCCCCACCATTTATTTTTTCTTATCGTAGAACGTAAAGAATGCTATAAGTGCAATAAGCACAAGGATGCCTGCTATGACATACATGCCATACATGCTGAAGAATTTGCTGATGCCTGGCTTTTTCACAACCAGTTTGACTGGGTTGCTGCGTGCAAGGCCGCCTTTGCCGTCATCTGCTTGGAAGGCTGTTACCCTTGTTCCAATAAAGTCTTGCTCAGGTGTTATGATTGCTATGCTGCCTTCAAAGGTTATTGCGATATTGGGAACTGGTGCTGCAGTAAAGCTCAGTGCATCACCGTCTGGATCTTTGAAGTATTTGGCTAAATCAAGAGTACCTTGTTCGTTTTGATGGATTGTTTGAATAGGAATGCCGCGTGCTTCAATTGACTGGTCTGAGAGCACGTGTGCTAGGAGAATTGCTCC
Organism: Candidatus Woesearchaeota archaeon; assembly: GCA_041599235.1. GTDB lineage: Archaea > Nanobdellota > Nanobdellia > Woesearchaeales > ARS49 > JBFHWZ01. Next base: position 19,864 of record JBFHWZ010000014.1, read on the forward strand.
TAAGATGCCCAAGACAACCATAGCCATGACTGCTTTTGACGCATCGCGTTTCTTTTCTTTGCGGCTTGTTCTGCCGACAATAGCAAATGCTCCGAGGCTGTCTGCTTCTGCTTTGTAGTACACATATTTCTCGTCACTGCCTGTTTGTGTTGGTTTGACTGTTTGCCAGCTGTCGCCGCTGACGCAGGCCAGTCTGATATCATGTGCGCGTACGTCATTGCGGCCAAGCCATGCTTTTTTGACTTTAAATCTGAATCGTGAGTATGCTATGTCAACGTTTTCTGCTGAAGCTTCTGCTCTGAAGTACTGGTAGACGTGATCTTTTGCGTTTTCATAGCGCGGCTGCTTGCCTTTGCCTTTTTTAACAATTGTTTTGAGGTTTTTGATTGGCGCATTGACTTTAAAGCTTACTTGGCTCAGGCCTTCTTTCCAGTTCACGTCGAGCAGCATCAGCTGTTTTGCAAGGGTTATGCCTTTCCATTTTTCTCCAACACGGTATGCTTTGAGCACGCGTGCCAGAACATAGAGTACAACCAGGATTAGCAAGCCCAGGATCAATGATTGCCAGTTGCTGCGTACTGAGCTCCAGTACAGTGCTGCCATGCCAATAAGCATTGCAATAAGCACAACCAGCATGAGTTTATACATAACTTTGCTTGGCAGTTTTTTGCCTTCGAGAATGTCTTTCTTTGCAATAAGCTGGAATTGTTTTCTCAGTTCTTTTTCATGCTCTTTAGCAGCTTGCTTTTTGAAGCGCTCTTCTTCGCGTTCTTTTTCACGTCGAGCTTTCTCTTCTTCAAGCTTTTTCTGTGCTTTGCGCTTTTCTTTTTCTTTCTTGGCAAGTTCTTTTTGTTGCGCGCGTTCTTCTTTGCGCTTGAGCTTGTCTGCTTGTTTCTTCTTGTAAGCATCGCTCTTGTAGTAGCGCGTCAAAACAACGGTTACGACAATAATAAGGATAAGTAAGACAATGATGCTGACCGTATAGATAATGTATTCTTGGAATAGTTTGTCGACAATATCTCTGTTTTTGAGCACCACTGTGACCGTGTGCGTGTATTCTGCTCCAGTGCTTTCAACTTCTGCAAAGAGGGTGACTGCATAGGTTCCTTTGACTGCGCTTGCAGGGTTCATCAGGAGTTTGAAGTTCTCGGTTTTTCCTGCTTCAACTGCCAGTGAACGTGGGCTGACTGACAACCATTCTGGGCCTTGCACGCTGAGGAGATATCTGACGTCAGCATCGCCCGTATTGGTGATAGGCAGTTCTACTTGGTTATCACTGAAGTTTGTTCTGATTCTGTTAACTGTTGGCGCAATTGATGCAATGCCGTGGTTCTCTATTTCCAGTTCAAGGCCAAGGTCTGCTATCAAATGGGTTTTTTCTGTTTCTATGCTGAGTGTCAGATCAAAGACCCCTGTTTTGGTGTGGTCTGCTGGGCTGAGCTCGATAAGAATACTCTCTGAGCTTTTGCCGGGCAAGGTTAGTTCAGGCAGGTCTGTATCGTCTGAAAACTGGTCCAGGCTGAGTGTGTACGTTTCAGTAAAGCCTGCTGGATTGATTATGGTAACATTATAGAATGCTGTTTCGCCTGGTTTGATGACTTGTTCAAAGACTGTTGCAAACGCATCAAGGTTCTGTGCTTGCTGGACAAAGATATCTTGCTGGATAAGCTTTTCTGTGCCAAAGGCAGTATAGATGTACGTGTCAAGCCAGTAGTCACCGTCTGCTTCGCAGGGGACGTCTAAGATGCTCTGGACAGCCATTTGCTGCCCTGGGCCAAGCGTAAAGCTGCTTGGGCTCAGAATGTGCCAATCTGCTGCTGTGCCGTCAACATCAAAGTAGTACGTGCTTGCTGCAGAGCCGGTGTTCTTGACTGTTATGGTGCTCTCAAAGGTGCTGCATTGAAAGGTATTGAGTACTCCTGGAGCACGTGCTGAGAAGTCTTCTTGTGCACTCACCACACTACTCAAAAGCAGGATTGCTATGAGTGTGAATATGAGTTTTTTCATTGTCAATACCCTACCCTGTAAGGCAATTCTTCTGAACAAGAAAAGGAAATAAAAAAATTAGTAGTATGTTTCTGCATGCTCATCGTCATTGGTTTTAAGCTTGCTGAAGCCGATGATGAGTCCGATAACAACTAAGAGGACTACGAGCACGAGGAGCGCTACTTCAAGCAGCTTTTTGACCCAGCTGGTTGGTGCCTTCTGGACATTTGCTGTCAAAGCAATTTGTTCAAGTGCTTGTGTGCCTGAGCTTACGGTTGCAGTGAGGACATGCGCGCCTGTTGGTGCGTCTTTGCCTGCTTCAACATACGCATAGAGTGTTTGTGAAGCGCCGCCGTCAAGCACTACCGTGCTTGTTGGGGTGATCTTTACTGTTCCCCATTCTGGGCTGTCAACTGCTAGGCTGTAGCTCTTGCTGGTTCGTCCTGAGTTCATTATGGTTATGGGGAATACTGCACTGGTTCCTTGCGCATGCCTTCTTATATAGAGGCCTTACGCTCCGTCGGTGGTGCGCCGGTCATGCTGGTGGGCGAGGATGCGGACGAGGGCATGCGCTGCCTCGAAGCAGGCGTGGCCGACGACTACGTACAGAC
>JBFHWZ010000015.1:0-22280 GCA_041599235.1 Candidatus Woesearchaeota archaeon
AGGTCAAAAATGCATTTGTGATATACACAATTGATGTTAAAGTCAAAAGGAAAGCTGAACGAGAATCCCCACATGATAGCGCCCTGCAGCAAACTGCCTTTCCAGGCATTTTTTACTGGTCCGCCAAGCAAGTACATTGCGTACAAGGCTGCAGGGACGAACAAGATGTGCTGTAGTGAATATAAGTGCAGCCAGTCAAAAGCATTGTTCTTAAACATGTAGGCCGTAAAGCCCCAGAGTTCGTTGCCGGTTATGAGTCGGTACAAAAAATCAAGGCTCCATGTGAGCTCTGGAATGGCCCCTAAGCAAAGTTGTGCAAATGCCCAGAACTGAGACCTGAACAACAAGGCCAAGCCAAGAATAATGAACGTATGATTGCTGAACCAGACAGCATATTGCGGTCTGTTAAAGGTCAAAAAGGTAATAAAGGGCGTTATGCCAATTAACAAAAACAGCCAGCCCCAAAATCTTAGCTTGCTTACCTCTTTGTTTGCCATAAGATCAAGATGATTATAGGAACAAGTGCTATCAAAAGAATAGTGAGGAGCATATCAGCAAAGTCACCAAATGTTACTGGTGAAAATATGACTGCTACCAGCGAGACAAGCACTACAAATAAGATAACCCAAATGTACCGCATTAAAAACTTCTTCATTTTTTTGTTATTTTCGCAACAAAAAAGCCTTCAGTGTCATTGTCTTGCGGCCATAAGCGCAAGCACTTGCTGATGCTTTTGTCATACTCCTTTTTTTCAAATGTTAATACTGGGGGGCTGCTTTTAATATTTAATTGTATGCGTTCTACAGATGCATTTTCGTTCTTTTGCAGCAGCCAGTCAACCACACCTTCATTTTCTTCAGGCTCAAGGCTGCACGTTGAATACACAAGCACACCGCCTGGAGCGGTGAGCTCAAAAGCTGTCTGAATCAGTTTTTTTTGCTGGCCAACAATGCTTTTGACAGTATTCGGATTCCACATGCGGATGGTTTTCAGGCTTTTTCTGATAGTGCCTGTTCCTGAGCAGGGCGCATCAAGCAATACTTTGTCAAATTCTCCCTTAATGCGCTCTCCTTTGCCTTGATTGATGAGGAAATTACTTGCACCGCAGCGCTGTAAGTTGATTCCTAACGCTGCAATACGCATGCCTGAAATATCATTAGCAACAATAATGCCTTTGTTCTGCATCATTTGCGCCATCTGGCTTGTTTTGCTTCCCGGAGCAGCTGCCATGTCAAGCACTCTATCCCCTGGCTGCGGCTGCAATACTAAGGGCGGCACCATGCTGGCAGCTTCCTGCACATAATAATAGCCAAGCGTATGCTCAATAGTATTGCCAACATCTAACCTGCCTTGTTTGTGCTCTATCCAATAGCCTTCTTTGCACCATGGAATCTGCTCAAGCTTCCAGTTAGCCTCCAAGCGCTTCTTAATGTCAGGAACATTTGCCTTAAGCGTATTGATTCTGATGGATTTTCGAAGAAATGATAAAGAATATTTCTTAAACGTCTCCCAGTTAGTCAAAGCGCCATATCGTTTGATAAACTTTTCTTTCCACTCAATGGTTTCAGTTCCGGGAATGGGCTTGAGTTTGTGTTTCACAGTTCTTTGCTCACGTACACGCCGTCTTTTTTGTAGCCAAGTTTGTAGTAGTATTCTCGTACTCCTATGCCTGCTATGACTAGTATTTTTTTGCAGTTGTATTCTTCTTTTGCTATTTTTTCTGCTTCTGCCATGAGTTTTTTGCCCCAGCCGCGGTGTTGTGCTTCTGTTCCTGCTTCTTGTCCTATGGGCACTGCTGTGCCGTACACGTGCAGTTCGCGAATGCCTGCACTGTTTTCTGGTATTTCTGGCCTGAATGATTTTTTTATTATGCGCAATCTGCAGAAGCCTATCAGAATGTCGTTTTTGGTGTCTTCTGCTGATAGGAAGACTTCATGTCCATTGCTTGATGCATAGTCTTCTCGCGAGATTTTCACGTGTTCCCAGCTTATTGCACGGTCGCGTGGCTCTCTGCACCTGATACATTTGCATACAATGCCGTGCTTCTGCTTGTATTCTTCTACGTACTGCCGCAAATTAGTTCGTTTTGCTCCTGCTTCAACAATGGTGCTTGGAATATCGCGCTGCACTCTCATCACCCTGCACCATTTGGGAATATACTTCTTACTGAGCGCAATAATCTCTGCTGCTTCTGGGACAGAGATTGGCGTGAATTTGCCTGCTTTCCACAATCCCCACAGTCCTGTGCCTGGCATGACCAGTGTTGGATAGATTTTAAGAGCATCAGGCATGTAAGCTGGGTTAGAAAATAATTCTTTGATTGCTGCAATGTCTTTTTCTTTGCTGCTGCCTGGCTGTCCAGGCATCATGTGATAGCCTGTTTTCAATAATGAGTCTTTCATGAGCTGTGTTGCTTTTTTGGTGTCTGCCAAGTCATGGCCGCGGTGCGTAAATTTCAGAATGTCATCATCTAAGCATTGCACGCCCAATTCAATGCGCGTTGTTCCTTGCTCAAGCATTGTGTTAAGATGCTGTTCAAAGCACCAGTCAGGCTTTGTCTCTATGCATAGTGCAACACAGCGTATCTTTGCTGTTTCATTTTTCAATTGTTCTGCTTGCAAGGTGCATTCGCCTTTAAGCCCAAGTACTTTTTCTTGTATGCGTTTGACACGTTCAGCGTCTTTGATGTTTCCTGGCAGTTCAAAAAATTTCTTGAATGCTTCGAGCTTGACGCCATCAGCATCGTAAAAAAGCTCGCCAAAGTCATTTAATGCCTTATAAGTATAGCGCAAAAATTCATCTTGATACTCAGCAGGCATTGCAGGAAACGTGCCTCCTTGGATGATCACTTCCATTTTTTGCGGCACGTGGCCAAGCGCAATGAACTGCTCTAAACGATTGAACGTAATCAAATAAGGGTCATAATTGTTTCTGATAGCACGCATAGTGCTGGGTTCATTACCTGTATAACTTTGCGGCACATCACCAAACACGCTTCCAGGACCGCCCGGGCAGTACAGGCATTTACCATGCGGGCACTTGGAGGGAGCAGTCATTAATGCCAGCGGCGCTACTCCGCTCAGGGTGCGAACAGGCTTGGTTACGAGCTTCAAAGCATCTTGTTTGCTTGTATTGAGCATGATTTCAATATCAGTCGGCACGCGCTTCATGCCGTATTTTTTAGTGAGTTTGTTTTTGAGCAATTGTATCTGGTGTTTTGAGAGCTCACGCTGTTTTAGTTCGTGGATTATCTCTTGATAAAAGCCCCCGCTCATAGACTGTTAAGAGCAGGGTTGATTTATATACTTTACCCTCTATATGAGAATCTGCTTACACTTCTTCTAACGTGGTATAGGTTAATTCTGTCACTCTCAGTGTTGTGCCTGGTTCAATGTAGAATACTAATTTGAAGCGTTGTTTGTTAAAAAAATCACCTTGCAGCAGGCAGCTTTCAATGCAAGCACTGTTGAACAGGCCCTCTACGGGCACTTTACCTGCTGGCAATGCATCAAAACCAGGAATAGTGTTGCCTTCAATGAGCTCAAGTGCTGGTTCTTCATCTTTCATAGGCAGGGCATCTGCAGTTACGCTCAGGCCGCTAATTAAGGTTTCTGAGCTGCCAGGTATCGCCCCGCTTCCTGCAAAGCCAGTGCCGGTGATTTGATTGATTTTACTGCCAGCACGTTTTTGATTATTAAACACCAACACGCGGTAGCCGTCTTCATTGTCCAAATAAATACTGGCGGTGCCAGTGCCGCTTATCTCGCCGCTAATCATCAATGAAGTCAAATGCACTGGTGTGGGAAAAATAGATTGCAAGTAAAATACCTGGCTGTTGTCAATGAACAAGTTAATATTCTGGTTATGGATGTTTGTGCTGGCATAGCCAATCACTTCTGGACGGGAAAAAAAGAGCGCAATGATAAGCAAAAACATGATGATTAGGGCAAACTCTTCTTTGACATATTTTCTTCGCGGTGTTTCCAGTTTTTCAAGCAGTTTCATATTATTCAGTTAGCATAACCAGCAGCTCAAAGAACAGGTCGTTCATATGAGCGCACTCGCCATTGCAGGCAATGACCTCGTCCCATTGTGACCGCACTTGTTTTGGTCTCAGTTCTATGGCATCACTGGCATCGCTGAGTGCGCGGGAAAACTCAACAACATCTTCACCGCCCCAGAAGCGGTGTGCGATAATAATATTCGTGATAAGCTCTGCAGCAGGCAAGTCTGCTGTGTGCTCTTGTGCAACAATAAGGATAAGATTCAGGTATTCGTCATCAACGCAGCCAGCGGGCAGGCATTCAGTCATGTAAGCCCATTGGTCTTGAACACCTTCAGTGCTGTCAGCTGCAAGATCATCAATGCGTGAGATAAGCTTTGCTTTTTGCACAGGGTCTCCTGCACTGTTGCGAAGCTCTGCAATGCTCACCACCAAAGGCTGTGCAACTTCTTGCGATGCAAACAACGTATAGGCAATCACTATCGACGTTAACAATATGGCAGCCCCGAGGACGCTCATCACCACTGTTTTTTTACTCATAAGAAAATGTGACTTGTTCAAGTATTTAAAGCTTATGTGCTTAGCCCTGAGCTAGAACTATTGGTCCGCGCTTGCGTGAGCCCCTGAAGCTTGCTGTTTCAAAATGGCCGGTGGTGAGCTCCAAGTTGGTGGCATTGTCATACGTAAGGGAAATAAGTGATGCGTTTGCAGTGAGGCCGGTGATGTTAGTGTACTGTGCTCGGCTGATAACCAATGCATCATTGACAAAGTCAACGCTGATGACTCGTTCAGTTCCGCCATTCTCAAGGATGAACCTGGTTGGATTGGACCTGTTTGACAAGACCGTGCCAGCATTATCATAGAGCACAATAACCATGCTGGGATCTGAAACAGTGCGTATTTCAGTTGCTGACTGCAGGGTTAAGCTTTCCTCTGAGTTGACGTGGACTGTTATACTGTCAAGACCGGTAAGATTGCTGATGCTGACTTCTGTGCCATCAACAGTGAAATTAGACGCGCTATTAATCATAAATTCAGGGTTTACGGTGAGATTCATTTGTGTATTGGTAAGGCTTGAATAGACATCTTTCATATAGGTCCTATAGGTACTGAAGCTTGCAGCATAATCCTGAATATTGATGTTAGTGAGTCTCAGCCAGGCCTGATTTTGATCCCTGCCAATATCCGCGCTCATGCCGATAAGGTCATAAAAGTCATCAGAAATATCTGTTTCAATATAATAGATCTTTCGCAGGTAGTTCACATCACTGAGATACTGCTGCATTTTTTTGCTTTGTTCCTGATAGCCAAAGCTTACGGTCAGGATGCCAACAAAGAGGAAGTAGGCAAGCATGGTGAACAATATTCCTTTTTTCACTTCCACCATACCTCTAGTTTAGTGCTATACATAGTGCTATCAACTATCACCGTACGCCAGGCTGCTGTTGAGAATTTAGGTGTGCCTGTGCAGGTGGTCTTGGTCGCGTTCAGTATTTCTGCATTGGTCGCATTATAGAATCGCGCACGTGCGCACTTGTTGTCGGAAAATTCATTCAGGTATTGTATCATAGCAGAAGGGTCATTATCATTGATGACCATATACAAGGTGCCATCCTTGTCTGCTGCATCAAGCAAGCTTAAGGTTAGCTCATAGAAGCGTTCCTCATTGAGGTTCACTGGCTTGGTGTTTGATAATGCATAAAATGCTGAAAGCGTGAGCGCTGTTGCTGTCACGACTGCTATGATTGCGTCAATGGCGAAAAAGATTGCTTTTTTGTTCATCCTCATGGCCGTCCCACCCGCACTGTTATTAATGATGTTCCGCCGCCGTCATTGGGCACAAAGCGTTCAACAACAACTATTTCATTGCCAGTAATTTCAGTCTTGCCAATGCTGAAGTAGCCTGCAAGGTCAAGCGCATCCATAATATTATCAAAAGTCAGGTTGCCGCCGCTTGTTACTGTTCCTTCAGTGTCTGGCAGGTAGAACAGCCAGCCTTGGCCATACTGCACTTTTGCAAACAAGGGGTGGTCCTCAGGTCCAGTAATGAAGGTTGTCCAGTTTCCAAAATTCTTGTTGATTCTCAGGCCTTCTTTGAACACCACATCATCACCGGTTTTCATCCACTTGAGCACGGGATTTTCCATGACAACCTGACCTTGCTCATTAGTGACCTCTTGAACAAATTTTATAGGATTAAATATTTCAAGCATCTGCCCGTGCTCTTTTTGGAATAATATGCCGCCATTGCTCACCCAATCCTTAAGCTTGGTTCGGGTTGCTCCCGTAATATCATTTTGGTCCAAGGTCGGGTCTTCCCAGATAGTGATGCTGTAATTATCAATATTATTGATGAGGCCCTGCCAGTCAGCGCCGTAATTGTCAAACTCAATGCCTAACTCTTCCATGTAATTTCTAATGCCTGAATGGTTTGCATCGCCTTCTTCTGGCTCGCCTTCGCCGTAGGTGTATGCAATATCTTCAAACTTGACGCCCAGCGGGCTTTCACCTGAGAGCATGGTTATTTGAAAGTCAACATCATAGCTGTGCACGCCCAATAAGTTGCGCAGCACTTCATACTTATCTGCAGATTCTGTTTCAAGTTTACGCACGCGCTCAACATCAAGCACGCCGTTGTTTTTCATGACTCCAAGAGTCATGATGTTTGCTTCAGTAAATTCTGAGCTGTTGAGCAAGTACCAGCCGTGCGGATCGCCAGGCCCTGACATGATAGTGCTGACAACAGTGCTGGCAATCACTTCAAGCTCTGAGCGCTTGTCAACACGGTCTGCTCTGAAGTCCACATTGCGCCAGATAAGCACACTGGCAAATACGATTATAGAAAAGGTAACAACCGCCAGCATAAAGTCTATGCTGAAAAACTGCGCTTTCCGGAAGGTCAGTGCTTTAGTCATTGCGTGCCACCTTCACATTGATCATGGATGTTCCCCCGTGTTCATTGGGAACAAAGCGTTCAACAACAACCACTTCATTACCGCTGACCTGAGCGCCGATATTGTAGGTTCCTGCAAGGTCTAGTGAATTGATAAGATTGTTTGCCACCTCTTTTTCATTATCTTTAGTGCAGATTTTTTCTGCTGCAGGAGGCAATGCATCATTAGCTTTTGAAACAGCATTCTTGTATGACGCAATTGCGTCTTTGAACTTAATATGGTCTCCGCCAAGGCCTACAGTCCTGTGCGTATCCCCTGTAGCCATATGGGTGTTTGCTGTCGTAATATCAGTTGGGTTGCCGCCACCAGCTGTTGCCCAGTCAATAGTGTCTTGTGCAGTGTCATGCGCTATGCTGGTTAAGAAGTTCAGCAATTCTATGCCTACACTTTGGTTTAATTCAGGCACGTCAATAGCGGCACTTATATCGCCTGCAGCGCCTTCCATATTGCCAAATCCTGCAATAGTATCTGGAGGGTTTGCTTTAACTTCATCCTTGGCTGTTTTAAGGGTGTTTCGTGCATTGTCAAGATTTGGCTCTGAGCCAGGGTTGGCATCAGTCACTGCCTTGATATAATCACGAACATCTTCAATACTGGACTCAACAGGATAACAGCCGGTGGTGATAGCCCCTTCAGTATCAGGCAAGTAAAAAATCCAGCCAGCGCCATACTGCATTTTTGCTATAAGGATGTGCTTATTGTTGTCTGAGACAACCAACTCAGTCCAGTTGCCGTGGCTTTTGTCAATTCTATGGCCTTCATTGAATATCACATGGTCGTCTTTTTTGAGCCATTTGATAAAGGGATCTTCCTGCAGCACATAGCCGGGCCATGGTTTTTTGATTTCTTTTTTGAACTTAACCTCAGGGAACATCTCAAGCATCTCGCCATGCTCTTTTTGCAGGATAACGCCGCCGCCCTGCACCCAGCTCATGAGCGCTGTTTGTTGTGCTGCAGTGAAATCATCCTTATCCAAGGTCGGATCCTCAAAAATAGCGATATTATATTGGGTGATATTAGTGATGAGGTTTTGCCAGTCTGCTTGATAATTATCAAAGTCAACACCGAGTTGTTCCATATAATTGCGCAAGCCATAATGGCCGGCATCGCCTTCTTCTGGCTCGCCTTCAGCATAGGTATAGGCAATGTTGTCAAACTCCGTTCCAAGGGGGCTGACGCCGGTAAGCAGGGTCACTTGGAAATCAATGTCATAATTGTGCACGCCAGTCAGGTTTTTAATAATCATATAATGACTGGCTGATTCTGCTTCAAGCTTCTTAACTCTGGCTACATCAAGCACGCCGTTGTTTTTCATGATACCTATTGCCATAATATTTTGCTCAGTGAAGTCTGAGCTGTTGAGTAAATACCAGCCAGCAGGATCGCCTGGACCAGCAAGCAGGGTATTCACCACAGTTGTTGCGATGATTTCCATTTCTGAGCGTTTGTCAACACGGTCTGCACGATAGTCAACGTTTCTCCAGATGAGCACGCTGACGATGACAATGATTGAAAAGGTTACAACAGCCAGCATAAAGTCAACGCTGAAAAACTGGCCTTTACGCAATGACCACACCCCCGCCTTGCTTGCTGACTGTGTGATAGCCTTTGGGGATAGTGAGGTTGCCGCTGACTTCGCTGGTAATGATGGGCGCGGCATGCTCATTATCATCCCAGGTAATGGTTACGATTTTCTGGGCCGCATACACTTTTGCTTCATAGCTCTTACCGGCTAGTTTATTGGGCAACAAGATGTTTTTGCTCGTGCCGGTACTGGCAGTTATCACTTCATTAATGGTGGTGGATATCTCAAAGGCTAATTGTTTTGCCGCCAGGTAGTCGCCTTCATATTTTGATTTGCTGCGATAGCTGACACTGACTAAAACAAGGATAAGCACGATAAGCAAAGCTGCTACGATAATCATCAATTCTATGCTGAGCTGGGCTTTACGATGCTTCAAGGTGTACGAGTCCCTCCTTGCTTGCAATCACAATCTCATAACGCCCTGCTGACACAGGCAGGCTGCCGTTCAGGGCAAATTCAAATGTTTTTTCAAAAGTATTGTTCTTTCCTTTGCTGCCCAGTAAGTACACAATGCTCGTGCCGCTCACCTGGCTGCTTTGGATGCCTGATGGCAGCTCAATAATGCTTTTTCCTGTTGCGCCAAGTCCCTGCTGGTACACTGCATTGACTGCAACAGCAAGGTCATCCAGGCTGCTTTGCAGTTTTTGATACCGATATGATTCATCATAATCACGCAGATAACGGCCATTTAGCTCAAGAAACACCATCAAGGTAACAAGAATAATGAATATAGTGACTAATAGTTCAAATCCCACTTGTCCTTTAGTACGATATGTTGACAAAATCTTTTTCACTCCGCACAGTCAGCAAGTATGTCCCTTCATTTGTCGGCAAGCTTCCATTGATCGGAATGGTGGTTTCCTTGACAATGGTTGAGTTTTTGCCTTTTTCATCAAGCGTGTAGCCAACAACCCCTCCTGTTATCCTGCTTGTTTCAACATTGGCTGGAATCTTGACCTTCACCTGGGTCGTAGCACCTGTTCCTTGCTTATACACTGTTTCGCTTGCATCAAGCACTTGATCAATGGCTGTCGTGACCGTCGCTGCTCTCATTTCATTGTTGATGGTGCCGAACACATTGGTTTGCAGCACAAGTACTACCATGAGGCTGAACAATAATGCACTGACAACCAACACCACTTCCAAACTATATTGTGCTTTTCTCATGTTAAAAAAAGAAAAAAATTATTCGACTTGGGTCACCAATGAACCGGTCTTGGTATGATTCACGTTCTGCGCAGTATACGTAATGGTAATATCTGTTTTATACTGTGATCCCGATGTACCGTGCGAGCATCCGGTGAAGGTGTATGTTCCGCTATCACCATTGTCCAACGTGCCGCCGCTATTGGAGCAGCTGCCTGAGACATCAGTGATATCGGTTATGGTAATCGCTTTGCCAAGACTGTTCGTGAGGACTAACGTCATTCCTGTTGCGGATACTTGGTGTTCAGTGCAGGCAAGTCCTGGCGGAAATAAGCATCGCTCAGGTAAAAACTCGCTTGGGCTTAAAACACCAAAATAAGCTAATGCTGCAATAGCCACTAAGACAACAAGAATGGCCCACCCATAGGTCATGATAAATTCGAGTGCTGCCTGTCCTTTACGCATATGTCACCTCATAAATTAAAATAAAAAAAATAAAGCCTCTTATGAGACTCTACCTGTTACTGAACCAATACGGGTATGGTTCAAGCCAGATGCTGTTGTATAGACAACAGTAACATCAGTTGTGTATCGTGAACCAACACTTCCGTGTGTGCAGCTGCTAAACGTGTACGTTGCAGTATCACCGTTGTTCAATGCACTTCCTGGGCTGGTAGAACATGAACCACTTTCGTCAGTCAAGCTGACCATGGTAATGTCCTGTCCAAGACTGTTCTGCAAGACAACGTTCATTCCTGCCGTAGTGACCGTAAAGTCAGTACATGCTATTCCTGGTGGGAATGTACACTTCTCTGGTAAGAATCTATCTGGGCTCAATACACCAAAGTATGCCAATGCTGCGATAGCAACAAGAACAACAAGTATTGCCCACCCATAGGTCATGATAAACTCTATGGCTGCTTGTCCTTTTTTCATCATATCATTCACCTCTCTTCCGTATTGAAAGTTATTATTTTCAATATCACAATCTACTAAACTGGTATATAAAGCTTTTGGTGCTTTACTAGTCAGAAGAACGAGCCAAACATCTTGCTAAAGACGAAGTTAAATATCAAGTACAGCGAAGTTGTCGCGAGAATAAAGGCAGGAATGTACTTAATGCCTGCTTTGATTGTGCCTTTCTGGATTATAGAAACAATCATGGCAGAAAACAAGCTGGTGATTGCTAAGCTGACCAAAGCAAAGGTTTGGAAGGTTTCTTGTGTGAGGCCGCCGCTATCACCGCCCATGCCCATGGGTATATTAATGCCTGCAGCAGCAGTTGGCAGGGTGCCCAGGTCCAGTGCGCCCGTGACTATCTTGGTGATACCCAGCAGCTGGGTTGATAAGGCAAACAGCAGCGGCGCTGCCAGAATGGTTGCAAAACTGATGAAAATGCAGTAATTCACCACACTTGCAGCCATTTCTTTTTTCATAGCCTGGGTTTCAGTGATGTTCCAGGCAACTTTGCTTAAGAGGTCTGCGATCTCTCCGCCTGCATCAATACCTTCAATAATAAGGTTCACGCTCCGGTCAAGCAAGGGACTGTCATATTTTTTGCTGAACGCAATCAGTGCATCGCCTATTTCTTCACCACTCATGGCTTTTTTAGCCACTTCTTCCATTTCATTAGCAAGCACGCCAAAGCGTTTTTTGATAGATGACCAGAGCGCCCGGTCAATAGTCATGCCTGCGCGGACATTTGCTGCAGCAATCTGCAGGTAATCAGCAAATACATCCTCTATCATGACCCGCCGCTGGTAAATACGCAGGTTCAGCAAAAAATGCACTAGAATAATCATGGCAAAAAATACTGCGAAAAACATGATAATGGCGCTGCTGGAAAGCACCATGACATAATTAAGTGTTTTGAACTGCAAACGGCCAACGCGAAACGCCAGATAGACCACAATGCAGACATTAAGCACCAATGCTGCAATAAACGCCTTACTGAACAGGTCCCTGATATTCATACGCACGCCTGCGTTTTTCATCAAGAGCAATAGCTTGAAGCGGCGTTTCTTTGAAATAAACAAGGGTTCAAGTTTTCTGAAGGACATCTTAGAGCTCCACTGACGGTCGTGCGTTTTTGACCATTGCAATGAACATAAACTGAACAAAACCAAGGAAGGCAGCAATGCTGAGCAGAATCACCAAATCAAATTTGAAGTTCATAACACTTGACATAACCACCAGCATGCTGATGCCCAACGAGGGGGCAATGACTGCTACAATCATATAGAACATAGCAAGGGGGTTCAGCTTTTTGCCATACCTATTAACTTCAATCAATTGTTCTTTTGCTATCTGGTCAAGCACTGAACGCAAGCTCAAGGATGCATCACTGCCGGTTTGCAAGGAATTAATAATCTGCCACAGCACTTTCCGGCAATTCTCACTTGGGCTTTCCTCAACTGCCTGCTGCAAGGCTACATCCATGGGTGTGCCAAGGTTCACTTTATCAACAATGCGCTGGAAGAGCTTGCCCGTGCTCGGATAGGTTTTGGCAATGTTCTTAAGAGAGTCGTATAAGGGCACACCTGATGCAAGTTCAATGAGCAAAAAGCGCCCTGCAAAGACCAGCTCTTTGTCAATTTCTTTTTTCCTGCGCATAATGCGCATTTCAGGCATTTTAATGAAATAAAAGAACAACACCAGGAAGGAAAGGGGAAATGCTGCAAAAATCAGCAAGACCAATGCCTCAAGCTTGACTAAAAACAGAAAAAATGCTACATTGAGCAGCGTAGTATACATAAACGCAACAACAAATACTTTTTTGAGAAACGTTTCAGGAGTATCACGCAGCCCTGCTTGCAGCAACTTCATTTCAAGATCGGGGAATCGTCGGGCAATTCGCGCAATTAAGGGGCTTTTCACGTGCGCTTTCCTCTAATCTGCTTTAAGAGTTGCTCTTTGGAAGTATAATAACTTGCAATAACACGGCCAACATCCTCAACATCATTGATATCCTTTTTCACCAAATAGTTGAGCACTTCTTGTTTTTCTTTGATATCAGCTATAACTTCTTCTTTGCTTAAGCCAACAAATTTTTCTAAATCTGCAAGCAGGATGGTTGACTTGGATATATCTACCTTGAAAGCGTCATTGCGGACGTCAAGCTGTCCAAGCACATTTGCTTCTGCATTATCACTCACTTCAGAGATCTGGAAGGTCCTTCTGAGGCCTGTACGCCTGTTTCGTTGCTGAGCAATAATCAGGTTAACTGCTGGCAGCAGGGTTTTAGGCAAGTTAATAGGCGGATTGGTCAGTCGGGTGATTGCTTCAGGCACGTCATTTGCGTGGAAGGTGCCATAGACTGAGTGACCAGTGTGAATTGCTTCAAGCAGCACTTCTGCTTCTCTTCGTTTACGGATTTCTCCGACGAGAATTCGGTCAGGGCGCTGTCGCAGCGCGTTCACCAGCAGGTCAAGCATAGCAATTTCTCCTTTGCCTTCTGCATTAGGCAGCTTGGTCAGCATGGGAACCCAGTGCAGGAATGAGGGCAATTGCAGCTCACGCGTATCTTCAATAGACAGGATACGGTGATTGGGCGGAAAAAAGCAGCTCAGCACGTTCAGGAAGCTGGTCTTACCGCTTGCCGTACCGCCGCAGATGATGGTCGACATCTCATATTGTATGGCAATCCAGATCAAAGCAGCGCCTTCTGCAGTGATAGTTTTATTCTTGATCATATCAGTGATGGTCCATGGTTTTGAGGCGAACTTTCGGATAGTAATGGTGTTTCCTTTGACGCTCACTGGCGCAAGTGTTGCGTTGACACGGTCGCCGCTTTCAATATGCGCGTCCAGCAAAGGCGCAAGCACGCTGATTTGCTTGCCTTGTTTTCGCGCAATAGAAGCTGCATAGTGCTTGATGAGTTTTTCTTGCGAGATTCTGATGGTTGTCTGCAGCCAGCCGTATTTTTTGTGATAGATCCAGACCGGCTCTTTTGCATTATTAACCACTACCTCCTCAATGTTCTGGTCTTGAAGCAAGAATTCTATCATGCCCAAGCCCAAAGCTTTCTGTATCAAAAAGGAGCTCAGGTAAGAGCGTGTGACAACATCCAAGTCAATAAAGTACTTATCAATCAGATCAAGGATGGCTCGTTCAAATTTTTTCTTGATTTTACCAGGACTCTGCGCTTCAGCTATTTCCAAAGCACCTAAGGACACCTGGGTAATCAGTTCTTCTCTGATCTGCTCAAGAACTGCTTCTGTTTCTTTGCTGATTTGCTTAATCTTAAGCTCATAGACAGGCGTGTATGCTTGCGGTGCATTGAAAATGCCCACATTGACAGGGAAATTAGAGGTCTGGACAACATATTTTTCCAGGTACGTGCGCTCTTTTTCAGGAAACGCTGTTTTTTCTTCCACTACTATTTCAGGCGTGCTTTCTTCTGTTGCATCAGCAGTGCTTGCAGTCCCGGCACTGTTTTTTTGGGCAAGGTCATGCTCTGCTTGAACAAGCATGGCTTCAACTGTTTTTTTCTTCCAGCCGTGCTTGGTTAAGAATGATATAATCTCTTTTTTTGAAGAGTTCTCTAGATGCGCTATGATGTACTCATACAGTTCTTTGCGGCGTTCTTCGCCGATCGCCTCTTTTGTTTGTTTTCGCTTAAAGATCATTTGCCTTTAATCATTGCAATGAGTTTTTGTATTTGCTTCTCAAACACGTTCGACTGTTCTTCAACGCGGTCGAAATTGCTTTCCAGTTTTTTTATTTCTTCTGCCAGCATTTGCTGGTTGCCTTTGGAGCTTGCTGCCAGCAAGCCAAGTGTTTTTGATTTCAGGATGAGTGATTGCAAGGATTTTTGCAGCTCACCGCGCTCCACAATCAGCCGTTCAAGCGCATCATCCATCTGGGTTCTGCGCTTGACGAATTTCACAAAATGATCGTACAGCGCGCCTGCTTCGCCTTCTTCATCTTTGATGGTCTTAGATTGCTCCTTAACGACCCGCACCATCTCATTTTCAAGCGCTATGATTTTACGTTCTTTTTCTGCAGCTTTATCAATCATAGACTGCAGTTCAGTGTGTTCAGCATTGACTTTTTTTTGCAGTTTTGTTGCCATTTTGTCAAGGTCCCGCAGGGATGTCTTTGAGCCCGTGATGGCTTTTTGCTCGTCTGCCAGTCGTTTATTAAAGTCAGCAACCTGCTTTTGCACATAGGACACCATGTCTTGACCCCATTTTTCCATCTTCGCAAGATCTGCTTTTTTCTTCATGAGGTCATCATGGCGTTTTTGGAATTGCTCATTGATCTTTTTATATTCTGCTTCATCTGCTGCAACACGTTTCCGTATGGTTTCAGCTTCTTTGAGAAAGCTGTCTTTTTGTCCAAACAGGTCTTTTTTAAGTTTCAAGCGTTGCGCTTTGGCTGATTCAAGCTCGCGCACTTTTTCTTTTACCGTGGCAAGCTCTGCACCAAATTTCTTTTTAAGTTTTGCATATTCTTTCTGGACAGATTCTATTTTTGCTGACTCTTTGTTGATGAAGTTGAGCAAGAATTCGCCTTTTTGGACAAACACGTCCCGTTTTACTTTGAACGCACCCACTTTTTGCTTGACTTCTTGCGGGCTGAGTTCGCGCTTGACAATATACGGGACTGTAAGTTTATACTCTATGCTGACCAACCCCTCCTTTTCAAGCATTTTAGCCCACTCTTCTACCAAGTTAGGCGATGCTTTCAGCTGGGTTGCCGCCTTGCTAATAGAAATGCGGTTAACAGTATCTATAAGCCGGGCTAACTTATCAATGCCTGTTACTATTACGTCTGTCGGCATAATCCCTCTTTACTTATAAATCTAGCACGAACCAGTATATAAGAATTATGCTTCCTTATGAGTGAAATGCCTATTTCTTGGCTGGAGCTTCTTTGCTGCCTGCAGCACCAGCTGTTTCTGCTGGCAAGAGCTCATCAATGATCTTAGATGGCACTTTGGCTTCAACCAGCTTGGTCTTGATAGCGCCCCTGGTCTGGCCAGCCATTTGTTCAATGATTTGCTTGGCAGTTGCCTCAAACTGAACACGCTTCTTCTCAAGCTCTTCCTGCAGTTTCTTCTTTTCTGCTTCCTGTGCTTTGAGTTCTTCTTGGGTCAGCTCTGTTTTTTCTGCTTTGATGGTTTCATCATACTTGCCTGCATTGATGTCTTTAATGGTGTCTCGTGCGCGCTTGCCTTCAACCATGACGCCCATGCTGTCGCAGCTGCCAATAACTTCTTTTACTTTTGAGAACATGTCTTTGCCGAGCAAGACATCTGCTTTCATTTTAGCGATTTTGATAGTTTGTTCAATCTTAAGATCTGCCACTTGGTCAGTTAAGGGATTTCCTGCGCCTTTCTGAATGCCTGCTTCTTTTTTTACCAGTGCAGAAACAGGCGGCGTGCCTACAGAAATAGTAAATGATTTGTCATCAGCAACAGTTACTTTGACCGGCACCTGCATGCCTTTGAACTCTGCTGTTTTCTTGTTGATTTCTGCAACAACTTGGCCGATGTTCACGCCTAAGGGACCGAGAGCTGGGCCTAATGGTGGTGCTGCAGTGGCTTTGCCACCTTCAACAAGACTTTCAATCATTTGTTCTCCCATATGCTCCCCCTCAGTTAGATATCGTCTGTTATTTTATAAGCGTTACTATTCTTCCTCATCAGATTCTCTGCGGATAACCTTCACTGCATCCATTTTGACCGTGATTGGAATCGGCACTGCTGCTCCCAAGAGCTCAACAACAACCTCTTCCTTTCCTTTGTCAATACGGCTGATTTTTGCCTGTTCGCGCTTAAACGGTCCTGAAATGATCTCAACAATGTCATTTTTGCGGATGTCCACTTCGCGCTTGACCTGCTCAAGCATGTGCTCAATTTCCTTGTACTCAATCTCTTTTGGCAGCAATCCTCGTGCATAGGGCACATTAAATGCTGCCTGTTCAGCATTGATCTTGTCAGCTGCTTCCAGGAATATGTAGCCGCGCATGCCGTGCGGCCGTATGACTGTAAAAACTGCTAAGTTCTTTTTCTGCACATTGCTGGCAACAAAATCAGCAACCTGGTCTTCACGGTTAGCTGTTGTACGCAGTGCGTAAATGTGTGTTTTTAGTTGTTCCACCCTCTACCTCGCATTTTGATTTGAGAGAATCTGGGTTTTGTAAGACACAGCGCCTTTAAAAAGCTTTCGGTACAAAGTAACGAAAGCTACGAACTGCTGGTTAAGTAAGCTTTCGATATGAAGTGGTTAAAAGAAACTGGACACAAAGCGAGTTAGATTTCCTTATTAAAGCGACTTCAGCAGCTCTCTGATGACGTGCAGGACAAATCCGATAAAGCCAATAATAAGCATGCCTGCGCCTGAAATCTTGACAATGGTCTTGAACTCAGCGCCATCAGGCTTTTTAGTGATTTTAAGAACACGCTTGCATTCTATGGAAAAGCGCTTCATGGTAGCAAGAAAGCGGGCTATAATGCCTGGTCCTTTTGCTACTTTTGGCTTAGCTTCAGTTTCTTGTGGTTGAGCAACTTCCTGCACCTGCTGCTCTTCAGCTGGCTGAATTGCCTCCCCCGTATGTTCTTCCATGGCCAATAAGAATAGAGCCTATTTTATAAACTTTTTCGTGCATCAACGGGATCGCTCATAGCAAAGGTCTTGTTCAACCATCATAGTAACCAATTGATCAAATGACGCCTTTGGCTCCCACCCCAATTCTTGCCGTGCACGTGTAGAGTCGCCTTCCAAAGCACTGGTTTCAACAGGGCGATAGAATTGCTTATCAACAAAAACTACAGGCGTATCCCCCACATAGCCACGTTCATCAACCCCTTTCCCTTCCCAGCGGCTAATAGGCATGCAGGCAGCGCTAAAAGCTGATTGCACAAATTGCCGTACGGAATGTGCCGTACCGGTTGCAATGACATAATCATCTGGCGTTTCTGCGTGCATCATCATGAACATTGCCTGCACGTAATCACCAGCATAACCCCAATCGCGCCGAGCGTCAAGATTGCCAAGACGCAATTCCTTTGCAGTCCCTTGTTTGATTTTTGCAACAGTGTTAGTTATTTTTCGCGTGACAAACTCAAGTCCGCGTCGCGGACTTTCATGATTAAACAATATGCCTGCAACAGCATATGTTCCCTGTTCGCGCGCTGCACATATTTGCTGGTGTGCAAACACTTTTGATTCTGCATACGGGCTGACTGGAGCAAATGGCGTGCCTTCATGCTGTGGTGGTTCGCTTGCGCCAAACATTTCACTGGTCGATGCTTGATAGACGCGCGCGTCAGGAGCGTGTTTTTTGAGTGTTTGCAATAAGCGAACAACGCCGTGTGCGTTCACTTCCCACGTTACGTGCTTGAGATCCCACGAAGCACCTACAAAGCTTTGTGCTGCAAGATTATAAACCTCGTCTGGTTTGACCCGCTCCACAACAGTGTCAAGAGAATGGCCATCAGTTAAATCACCATAATGCAAGTGAATATCAGGCAGAATATGTTCAATATTCATAGTGTCAGGGGTTGCTGAGCGCTGACGCATGCCATGCACCTCATAACCTTTGTCAAGGAGTAGTTCTGCAAGATAGCTGCCATCTTGCCCCGTTATGCCGGTAATAAGTGCTCGTTGTTTCATTCCAATCCCTACCCTGAGAATAGAGCCTATTTTATAAATCTTATCTATCAATCAACAAACTCAATGCCCAGTTCATTTTCTATGTCTTTTTTCTGGACGTCGCTGAGCTTGCGTTCAGGGCCGAATATTTGCGGTGACTTGACGCCCGTCACAATAAGCATGATGCGCAAAGTATTTGCAAAGTCTTCATAGATTTGCGCTCCCCAGATGATGCGTGCATCTTCATTAAGGCGCTGGCTGATGACTTCAACAACGGTTCGCGCTTCATTAAGCGTCATGTCTTTGCCGCCTGAAACATTGATGAGCGCTCCTGATGCTCCGGTGATGTCAACATCAAGCAAGGGGTTGCTGATGGCTTTTTCAACAGCTTCTTGTGCTCTGTTTTCAGCATCACTTTCGCCGACGCCGATCAAGGCAACACCGCCGTTTTTCATGACTGTTCTGATGTCAGCAAAGTCAAGGTTCACTAATCCTGCGCGGGTTACCAGTTCTGCAATGCCTTTGACTGCATTAGTGAGGATTTCATCAGCCACTTTAAATGCTGTGTGCAGGGGCAGTTCAGGTGCAAGCTCAAGCAGTTTGTCATTAGGTATGACAATGAGGGTGTCAACAATGTGCTCAAGACGCTCCAGTCCCATAATGGCATTGTCATATCGCCTGTTGCCTTCCATGGTGAAGGGCATGGTGACTATGGCAACAGTAAGTGCGCCTAGTTTTTTTGCAGTATCTGCAACAACTGGTGCGCTGCCAGTGCCAGTGCCGCCGCCCAGACCACAGGTGATAAAGACCATGTCTGCGTGCTGTACTGCATTTTTAACATCATGCTCGCTTTCGCGGGCTGCTTCTTCACCTATTTTAGGATCACTGCCAGCACCCAGTCCTTTGGTGACTTCTCTGCCAATAAGAATTTTTTTGTCAGCGCTCGTGTAGAGCAGGTCTTGCGCGTCAGTGTTGATGGCAACAGTCTCTGCTCCCTTGATGCCGACTTCAGTTATTCTGTTGATGGTATTGTTGCCGCCACCGCCGCAGCCAATAACTTTGATGGTTGCTTTTTGCTGTGACAGCAATTCTTCAAGCTCAGTATCAGAAGGGTTGATGTTTGATTGAGGTGGGCTTGGTGCTTGTGCAACTGGTTGTGGCTGGCTCGGTGCAGGCTGTGGTTCAGGCTGCGCTGCTGGCTGCTGTTGCTGTTGTTCACTGGGTGCAGAAGTAATTATTGGTTTTATGAAATCCAAAATCTCACCTTTTTGAAGGGCACTTTCAAAGACCGCTGGTCTTTATCCCACTATAATTCTCCTAAAATCCCAGAAGTATATAAGTTTTATTGTTGTGGAGTAGTTGCAGGTTTTGCCCATGCAATCTCCTTCAGGCCTGTGAGGTCCTGGAACTGCTCGCTGATCTTGTCAGTGATTTCTTTAGGCAGTTCTTGCGGCAAAGTAATAGTTGCTTTTTCGCCTTCAATAGCCACTTCCTGCGGCCAGCCCATTAAGCGTAAGAGCGCTTCAAGCTTTTCTTTTTTGTCAGTCACAATGCGTTTAAGGGTTACTTCATAGACAACTGGCCTGCCTGCTAAGGGGTGATTAAAGTCCATCATCACTCTGCCCCCTGAAGCTCTGATGATCGTGCCAATAGTGCCGTCAACATTAATCTGCAGTCCAGGAACAGGATCGATTTTTTGCTCTTTGAATTTATTGAGCGGAATCATTTGGATAAGCTTGGCGTCTTTTTTGCCAAATGCCTGCTCAGGTTCAAATGCCAGTGTGTACGTGCCAAGCTCTTTGCCGAGCAAAGCATCATCAAGGCCAGGGAACAGATGCCGTTCGCCAATACAGATAATGATTGGCTTGTACTCTTTTTCAGGCAGCCCATTTTCTTTGGCAACTGCAGCTACAGTTGTATCAAAAATATGGCCGCCGTCCTTGAGTTTGCCAGTAAAATCCAGCTCAACAAAATCGTTTTTTTTAATCCCCATAGTCGAAAAAGAGCCTTGGAATTCTTTTAAATCTTTCCTTTTTCTCTCAGAAATGCCAGGATTTCATCGCAGACCTGCTCAAGATTTTTCCCTGTGGTATCAACAACCAAATCATAATTGCTTTGATCAAAATAGTCAAAGCCATAATAGGCCTGATATCGTTTGCGCTCACTTGCAATCCGAGCAGCGATATTTGCTTTGGTTTGTTCCAGGGTCACATTGGTTTTTTCATCTTCCCTTTTTTGCTCAAAGATTCTTCTGGCAGCTTCATTAGGGTCAACAGTCAAGAAAAGTTTCACTGCATCAGGAATAAAATGAAACGCAAGCCGCGAGTCCATCACAAAGTCGTCCTGCTCAGCACCGAGTTGTGTGGTGCGCTCATCAATCTCTTTGTCAATGGCATCATCGTGCTCAGCTTGCTGTGAAAGCTCCAGCAAAGTCACGCCTCGCTCTTCAGCCATCTGGCGCATAAAATCTCCAGAGCTCATATGTTTGTAGTTCAGCTTTTGAGCAAGTAATTTCGCAATAGTGCTTTTGCCGCTGCCGGGCTCGCCCGAGATAGTTATTTTCATAGCAGAGTAGAGTGCTGCTTCTTTTTTAAACTTTATCCTGCAAAAACTTTATAAATGACCTATCGCTTCTAGAGGTGGAGTGAAGACATGACTGTTAGTACCGATATCGAATTAGCAAATATTCGCGAATTAGTTATAACACGAGAGATGGTGGATCTCTTTCGCAGAGCTACAAAAGACGATAATAAAATCCACCAAGGCGAAGGCGCAATTGCACTCGGCTATCAGATGGGCGGTTTGCTCAAAGCAGCTGCTGATGACGAGTTTGCAAAAAGCGCAAGCGAAGATGATCT
This sequence comes from Candidatus Woesearchaeota archaeon, assembly GCA_041599235.1. Taxonomy (GTDB): domain Archaea; phylum Nanobdellota; class Nanobdellia; order Woesearchaeales; family ARS49; genus JBFHWZ01. The sequence goes on from JBFHWZ010000015.1 coordinate 21,147, forward strand.
TGGTTTTCGATGTTCTGAACAAGAAACGCACTTTAAAGGTCCTGTAGCAGTTGATTCAGAAGTGGGCCTGTACACGCCATCAGCTTTGAAAAAAGACGGTGACGACTATGTTGTTACTGTCGGACTTCGTAAAACAGGCGAATCAGAGCCACGCGCAGTTTCAACAGTGCGGTACAGCAAGCTATTGCCATCAGGAACGCACCGAGAAGACGGCAATGCGTACTGGATCACCGCTGAAGCTGCACATGATGTAGCACGGGGCTTGGCAAAATCAGAAAGGGATATTGAAACACTCGTTTTAGGCCTTGCATCAAATGCACTGTATATGCGCGGCAAGAAGATTGTTGATCGAGCAGCACAGCAAGGTAAAATGCCCGCGTACATGATGCACACCATAACACCCCATAATGCCTTATTCCCTGACCATGCAGATGGTGTGAGCATTGGTGACAGCATCATCATCGCAACTGATGCAGGAAGCGTAGCTGAGAAAATAAGCAGGGCAATGAAACGCAGCAGTGGCGGCGTCCCAGAACGCCCTTACAAAGTATCAGTTGTTGCTACCAAACCAACTGGCAGGACCATTTACACAGCAGAACTCAGGTTAGTCTTTACCACACCTGACCAAATACGCGAGTCTGCATAAGCATAACCTTTAAATACTTCTTCGTGCTCAAGAGTACTTAGTTTTAGGGGGATTGGATATGACAAATCAAGTACAGCCTATTTTTATCTTGCCAGAGGGCGCTCAGAGAACAACTGGTAAGACTGCTCAGCGGAATAATATTGCTGCTGCAAAGCTAGTTGCAGAAACAGTAAGAACCACCTTAGGCCCTAAGGGCATGGACAAGATGCTGGTTGATGCTATGAATGACATTACTGTCACCAATGACGGTGTCACGATTCTTGAAGAAATGAACATCGAGCATCCAGCTGCAAAGATGCTGGTTGAAGTTGCCAAGACCCAGGAAGCTGAGGTTGGCGACGGCACCACAACTGCAGTGGTTATTGCTGGCGAACTGCTCAAGCAAGCAGAAACCTTATTGGATCAAGAAGTGCATCCAACCGTTATTGCACGGGGCTATCGCTTAGCTGAAGAAAAAGCCATTGAGCTTTTGAACAGTCTTGCTGAAA
>JBFHWZ010000016.1:0-20043 GCA_041599235.1 Candidatus Woesearchaeota archaeon
ATGTCCTTGCCAAAAAATTTCTTAACAATAGCAGTCACGTTCTTGATAGCTTCTTTAGCAATAATGCCGAGTTTTCCTGTAGCCACAAATTCTTTTTCTTTGCCGCCCGGCGTGATTTCTGCCTCAATAGGCAAAATAATACCTGAATAATTGCCGCCGCTGCCCATCACTGCCAAGCCATTGACTCTGCCAACCCGCTTGCCCTCAGTGATAATAACATCATATTCTTTTTTGCGCTCAATAAACTTATCAGCAATCTGCTGTTCCAAGGTGCGCGCAATAGTCTTTGCTTCATGCACGTGCTCGTGCGTCACCAGTTTTGCCTTTTGTTCATGCGCCAAATCGCCAGCTGCCCTGATAAGGCCGCCCAGCTCACGCAAGCGCATAGTCAAATGCTGTTTTCGATTAGCCATTTTGCGCGCTTCCTCAATAATCGCTTCAACTGCACCTTTAGCAAAGTGCGGAATCTTCTTGTCCTTAGCAACTTCCTGAGCAACAAAACGCGCAATCTTAAACCGGTTCTCCTCAGTATCAAGCATAGTTTCCTGCATGAACACTTCATACCCATAGCCACGAATTCTGCTCCTCAATGCAGGATGCATATGCTTGACTGTCTCAACATTGCCTGCAGCAACCAACACAAAATTGCACGGCACAGGCTCAGTGCGCACCATAGCCCCTGAACTTCTCTCTGACTGGCCCGTAATAGCATACTTGCCTTCCTGCAGTGCAGTCAGCAATTCCTGCTGGGTATGCGGCTGCAAAGTCGCAATCTCATCAACAAACAGCACACCCATGTGCGCCTTGTGAATCATACCTGCAACAATACGCTCATTCGCAGGCGTACCCAAGCCGCCAGACTGCAACGGATCGTGCAAGACATCACCCAAAAGCGCACCAGCATGCGCTCCTGTTGCATCCCAGAACTGTGCTTTTTTCTGGTTGAAATTATCAACAATAACTTTCGGCGTCTCTGTTTTGCTGCCCATGCGCTTGTTCAAATTGATAAACAGCACAAAGCTTGCCAAAAACACCATGCCACCCAAGAAAAAAGCAGCAAACATGATATCACTGTTATAATAACTGCGCGCCCACCACGGCACAATCATGGCAATAATCAATAAGACCAGCATGATAATATTCTGATGCTTGAACATAGCCAGGCTCTGCATTCGGGCCTTAGCAACAAACTCCCGAGCTTTACCAGCAGGCATGGTCCTGATCAAAGGCTGGTTTTCATCATTAGGATTAGGAAACGCAACAACATCAACCAGTTTTTCCTTAGGCAACTGCTCAGCTAATGCCAAACCAAGCATGCTTTTGCCTGTACCAGGCTCACCAATCAACAGAACATGACGCCGCTGCTGAGCAGCCTTGGCAATAACCTTCACTGCCTCTTCCTGACCAATCACTTGGTCTGCAATCTTCTCAGGAACCTTAATATCAGCAGTAGATTTGTAATTCAAAGCCATAGTATGTCAAACACCCCACTCTTTTGCACACCTTTCTGCTATATAAAGCTTGCGTATTGTATTCTCGAGAAGGTGATAAAAAACTAACGCAGCTCTTTAGGCAATTGGCAAAAGCCACACTCACCAAAAGCACAGTCAAAGGTGCTAGGTGCAGACACTGCACACCCTAAACCGCAGCGCACCACTACAAAATCTCTGCCAAATTGCAAACCACACATCCCTGTTGCATAATCAAAATTACGGCATTCAACCATGCGATAGCCATCAAGACATGCATCACCATCACCTGGCAACCACGGCATGCCCTCCACTTGTATCACATCACCAGCAACAGCTGCACCTGTGGAGCTTGGATTTGAAGCTGAAAGCACTAAGCCAATTACCGCAGCCACTGCTACAACACCAACAATCACTAGCGAGCTTTCAGCTTTTTTCATGAGCATCACCTTTTTGAGTACCTTCTCCTTGCGCAATATATAAAGATTGCTCTGCGCCGGGTTTTTTTCGGTTCGGCGAGCAAAAAACATAAAAAGCTTTCTTGCATATACTCCCCTATGACAGTGGGGGATTTAGTTGCGCAGCTCTGCACTGATACGCAGGGCACCTTGGAGCGGTTAAGCACCAAGCCAGCAGGCTCTTCAACCTGGCGTCTTGCAGTCGGGTATGACCAGATAGTGTATTCTGTCGAACAGTTCATGCTGAGCACCGAACAGGCAGGCTTACACCTTTATCAGATTTTCAAGCATCGAACACCGCACATTGAAAGCACTGATCCTCTAGACGCACTGCAAGCGCTTGACCGGATTGCCGAATATTATGGCGGCGAGTTACGAACGTATGGCGAGCAGCCCGCGTCTGGAACATTCATCATCGATGGCGGTGCAGTTGTTTTTGGGGGTCAGATGGGCGTCTATACTGAGTTCATGAACTATGTGAACGGCTGGTCTTGTCCGCACACGCTACCCTTAAAGCTGCGGAAAAGCATGCCTGCAGATGAGGCCTTTGCAACACTCACCCTTGCTATGAAAAATACACCACTCTCCAGTAGTTAAAAACGAAAGGTTTAAATACTGGGAAAACCCCGTTCTACCATGGTAAAAAGAGTCTTGATGACTGCCCACCAATACAAAACTGGCGGCGTTGGCAAAGTTGTTGAGCAGCTCGCACAAGGCTTACGAATGCACGGCGTGCACGTAGATATTCTTGAAAAAAACTGGAACAGACCCTACATCCTGCACACCAACAATGGCGGCACCGTCAAAGCAAACTCTTTTGCACATCTCCAGCGTTCAGGACTTAACCTGCAGTCCTATGACCTGCTGCACCTGCACAGCATCAACCTCAGCTGGGAAGGTGCGCTCCACAAAATAACCCAAGAGCGTGATATGCCCACCGTCTATACTGCCCACTCAGTTGTGCGGCACGAACAAGACGTGTACCAACAAGCAGGAAATCCCATACCTGCCTGGATTCAATCAGACATACGCGCCCAAGACCACCTGTTCAGAGAAGCAGACCGGACCATTTTGTTAACGCCGGAAGGCGAGCGCATTGCACATAAGCATTACGACTCACTCTCAACAACTGTCATCCCAAACGGCATTGCTGCTGTTGACGCGCCCGAATGGAAAATACGACAAGCTAAAGCGCAACTCGCGCCCGATGCAGATGACCTTTTATTGTACGTTGGCAGAATCACACCTAACAAAGGAGTGCAAGAATTAGTTGACGCATTTCCGCGAATACAGCAAGCGCACCACGTAAAAACAGGCAAGCGCCTTGCGCTCGCATTAGTCGGGCCCTACGAACACGAACAGCATTTCAAAGAAGCTGTTGAGCAAGGCATACCGGCACGCTATCGAAGTTCAATTCATTTCCATGGCGAACTAACCGATCCCGAAACCATGGCCGCCTGCTATCAAGCAGCAAACTGGCATATTCTCCCAACCAAGCACGACAGTTTTCCAGGCGTTACCCTTGAAGCAATGGTACACGGCACACCGACCATTGCAACCAATGTCGACGGCCTGAAAAACATCATTACCGACAAAACAACCGGCCTGCACATCACGCCGCGCTCATTGCAATCACTTGACTTGACCGATGCCATTGTGGACGCAATGGACTACGCCTTTGACCACCCTCTTGAACTCCAAGACATGGCAGCGCGCGCTCAGCACGAAGTGCAGGTGCGTTACCAGTGGGATGAAGTAATCACAAAAACGCTTGCAGAATATCGCACAGTCGTCGCAGATCACGCACATAACAAACCTGGCTGCCTTGCCACTGCACGAGCAACAGTCGCCAACGCGCTTACTACAACCGGAACCTATACCCGCAAACTCTTATTTGGCGACGCCGGATCATTACGCGGCAAAACCATCGGGGTTATTGGGCACTTCGCCTACCAAAACGGCAACATTGTAGACGGTGTTGCGCGATGGTGCGAAGGCGCGATGGCATCATTGCACAGCCAAGGCCACACCGTCAAAGGAATCGGCATTGTCGGCAACTCGCGAACTGATGTTGAAGTTGTACCAACCTACAAAGCCATCGAGTCAGCAATCGCAAAAAATAATTTTGATGTCTGTATTATCCGCGGCAACGAGAACGTAGCACAAGCAGCACTTGCAGCCTGCAAAGCCAACAACATACCTGCTGTCTGGGTACAGCCGTATTGGGGCGTCTGGCAGGGCGTATACAACCTGGTGGATCAGGCCACAGTCACCATTGTGCCAACAGAAGAATACGCTGAAGTCTTATCAGCACACACCGGACAACAAGTCGTCGCCATGCCTTTTCCCCTTGACACTGCCACCTGGACAGAACAAGCGCCACGAGCACCTGACGATGAGCTGCGCGTCAGCTATGTTGGCAGAGTAACAGCTGCAAAAGAGGTTGTCAAGCTGCTGAGTCCATTCAAAAAAGTCTATGAGCAGTACCCTGCAGCAAAATTATACATTCGCGGACCAGGAGAGCACGCCTACGACACCACACTTAAGCACCAAGCTAAAAAACTAGGCCTTGAAGCAGCAGTTATTCGAGAACACCGGCAGCTTACCAGCAACGAAGTTTCCCAGGCCTATGCTGAATCTGACGTGTTTGCGTTTCCTACGCATGAAACCTATGGGCAGTCAAACCTTGAAGCACTGCTTACAGGGACGCCCGTGGTGGCGTTTGATGCTGTGCCGTTTGGCACGCTCGGCTACCGCGTTCCGTCCATGAGCTGGCTACACCAGTATCCATTTGCAGCAAACCCACTCGCAGATGATCCCTGGCTTGATTTTGCTGAAAAAATCATGGACGCGCTCAAGGACCCAGAAGCAGCTCGGGAAAAAATAGCGCCGTTTGCGCACTACGTACGCGACCGCTGTTCGTGGGCCACCTTGCAGAACGACTTAGTTGCTGCACTTCAAGATGCCTTACGCATAAAGCACGCAGCCTAACGTGACACCGGCGGCGGAACTGGTTTAGGTTTTGGTTCGGACTTTTTCTTTTCTCCTTTTTGAAATACAAACCAGAGCAGTATCAGGAAAATAATCAATGCAGTTACTGGGCTTGCAATCCAGCGGTTGACTGCTGCTGCGTCAATCCAGTCAAGCCAGCCCATGACGTACAAGCCGCCGCCAAACACCAACAGCAATACTGCCCACTTAAGCAGGTTGCTCTTGTGCAGGTCTTTAACGCCCAGCAAGCTGAGCATGACCATCAATAGCAAGCCAGCAACAATCAAGACCGTCATGTACTGGCTGAGCACATTAATGGCCTGCAGCACATCAGTCAGGGCAATCACAAAAAAGCCAATCACAAACGCGATCATGGCATTAAAGCGCTTCTTGTCCTTGCCTAAGACTTTGGTGCGCTCAAGAATGGCAAATAGGATGGTGAATACCAGTATGAACGGCACTATAACATCCCACACGCCAATGCGGGCAAGCAATTCAACTACTTCTTTTGCAGGCATAGTTTACCTCTGTGCAAACGGTTTGCAAATATCAAAATACTCACACTGGCCAGTGCTCCACTTGCACAACGGCCCTGGCTTGCGCGGATAATCATCAGCATGGTCTGAATGCGTTTGCTCATGCATCCATGCTATTTCTTTTTTTGCTTCTGCAATCAAGGAATCATCAACCATGATGAAGCGCGGCCGGTCCTTAAGGAAATAAATGCCTGCCTTATCAGGCATCTTCCCAAAGTTCTCCATGTACAATAAGGAATAGATAGCCAACTGCAGCTTATGGTCATGCTCATTAAAGCTGCTGCTGGTCTTATAATCCATGATCCTGATTTCATCATTGTGCGTTTCAATAGCGTCAATGATACCCTTCACAAACAAGGGCGGACAGACCAATTGCTTTTCGCGCTCAGGCGTCATGCTCCTGAACACCTCATGAAAGTCACCCTCTGTTTTTTTAATCTTGTGACTGAACTGCGCAAGCCAGTTCAAGACCATCAGCATAGACTCCTCAAAATAAAACTTCAGCTTAGTGCTGTCAAGCTCAAGCTGGTCAAACTTTTTTTTAGCTGCCTGCCATTCCTCAAGCATCAGCATCTGCATAGTGTGTACGAGCTCAGGCTCAAAATCATTTCGTGTTAAATGGTCAACCTCAGCATCAAAAAAGCGCTCAAGCACCTTGTGCACCACATTACCCCTAATCTGATGCACATTCGGCGGGCCGGTAATCTTCTCAATATACGAATAATAATATTTCCTCGGACATTGCTTCAAGGTATTGATAGATGAAGGAGATTCAATTCTTCTAGGCATGCTTCATTGAGCTTGCGCTGCGTTTAAATGCTTTTCGAGCTTGCATCGCAAGGTTTCCGGATTTATCCCCCTAACGCATATAAACACACAAAAACAAAAAAAGCGCATGCAGGAAAAAACACTGCTGCTGATTGCCAGCATAGCCATCTGCATTGGACTGCCTGCCTTGTTTTTTGCAGCGCACACCGAGCTTGCTGAGAAGAAAACAAGCATTGCAGGAACTGTAACCACCGTCGTGCACAAGCCAGGCCTTACGATTGCGCACATAACCACTGATGTTCCTATCGTATACTTCAAAAAAACAGCAGTTCAAAAAGGCGACCAGCTCACTGCACACGGGCGCGTGCACGAATACAAAGGCCAGATAGAATTTATTGCTGACTAACAGCCTTCATCAACTGCGCCATCACAATCATTATCTTTTTCATCACACACTTCTGCTGCTGGCAGCACTTCGCCAGTGCACACTCCATACACATTGTTCACGCAGTGCTGGAACCCAGACGTGCACTCGCCAACATTTCTCGTACCATCAGGTCCAGAATAGCAGACTCTTTTTACATCTTCATCAACTTCGCCATCACAATCATTATCCCTGCCATCACAGTCCTCAAAGTGCGGCATGATCATGCCTTCGCAGCCAGTAATCTGTCCATTAGAACAGCCAATAAACCCTGCTGTGCACATGCCCACACCAAGTGTTCCTTCAGGGCCATAATAGCATTCTTGCGCAGGAATATTGTCTATTATTCCATCGCAGTCATTATCCAAGCCATCGCAAATATCAGGCGCAGGGCCAATGCCCCCAGAGCAGCCCAGCCACTTGCCATTTTTGCACGTTGTTATGCCAAACGAGCATTCGCCAACATCAGACACACCGCATTCTTGGGTCAAATCATTATCAACAACACCATCGCAGTCATTATCCAAACCATCACAGACTTCAGGAGCAGGCATGCACTCGCCCGGACCTGTGAGCCAGAGCAAAAACCAGACAACCACAATCAAGCCAAGAATGCCAAGCAGAATTTTATGAAAATCAAGCGGCCGGTGCACGTGCAAGCGGTCCAGAAGCTTTTCAGCTTCCTCCTCGAGCATTAATGCTTCTTCCTTGAGCTTTTCCTTTAATGGCATTCAACGCCTCTTTTTCTTATGTTTTTGAATCACGTACCCAATGAGCGCACCAATAACAAACCACAACAGGCCTGACAGGAAATACCCCATAAGGGGCGGCAAAGGCCATAACGGCCTGAACACGTTAAGAACAATATTTGGTGCGTAAAGCAAATAACAGAATAGTATAGACATTTCAAATGCTACGCCTGTACAGAAACCCGCAGCAAGGTTCATCAGTATAGCTATACCTGCAAGTATACTGCCAAGCTTAAACCAAAGCTGTTTATGAAAAGCACTCATTACTGCGAACCTCTTTTTTAGTTCGAATTATATCTGATTTGTATATAAGGTTTTCCGAAAAAACTTCCTGAGCACATAAGAAGAACAGCAGTTCAGTTTGCGCATGCTCAAAGAAAGCAGTGCAGTACTGTTAGGTATTGTGTTAGGCACGTTCACTGGCCTGACACCAGGCATTCATGTTAACTTAGTCAGTGCTGTGCTGCTCAGCTTTGCGCACTCTTCCTTTTCTGCCATAGTAATTATAGCAATGGCTGTTACACATACCTTTCTTGATGCGCTTCCCAGCATTTTTTTGGGCGCTCCTGACTCTGACCATGCCCTGAGCGTCTTGCCAGGGCACAAACTATTGATGGATGGACTTGGGTTTGATGCAGTTAGGCTAACCGTTATTGGCTCTTTGTGCGGATTGGTGCTTGCGTTAGCGCTGATGCCCCTACTGGTTTTTATTTTTCCAACAGTGTATGATCAGGTGCAGCCCTGGATTGGCTGGTTATTGATACTTATCATCACTCTTTTGCTGCTCAAAGAAAAAGCACCAGCAAAAATCTGCATTGCGATAGTGGTTTTCTTTCTTGCAGGCATTTTGGGCCTGATTGTTTTGGAGCATGTCAAGCAGCCGTTTTTTCCTTTGCTGTCAGGATTGTTTGGTGCAAGCACTTTGTTGATCAGCTTGTTTAACAAGCAGCAAACACCAGTGCAGTTAACCAATGCATTTGTGCGACTTGACAAAAAAGATTATGCTGCCATCCCGTCCAGCTTGCTGGCGGGCAGCTTTGTTGCCTTGTTTCCTGGCCTTGGCTCAGCACAAGCAGCAGCACTGAGCAGTTTATGGACTCAGGTGAAAAGCCATTCGTATCTCATGCTGGTTGGCGGCATTAACACAGTTAATTTTGTGGTCAGCATGGCAACACTGCTTGCTCTTAACCGCGCACGCAATGGCGCCCTTATAGCAGTCAATACGTTAGTTGAGATCACCACACCCTCAATTATGTTATTTTCTGCTGTTGCCTTGGTTGCAGGCGGCATTGCAACCATATTAGCATTGAAATTAGCAAAAGGCTTTGCAAACCTCATAGAATATGTGCCGTATTTTTGGCTATCTGTTGGCGTACTGAGCTTCTTATTGGTATTATCTTTTGTATTCAGCGGTGTACTGGGCATCATTACTATTATTGTAGCAACAGCAATTGGGCTCATAGCGCCGCTAACTGGCGTTTCAAGAAGCCACGCAATGGGGTGTTTATTATTGCCAGTTATTTTGTTTTATTTGTAAGAAAAAGAAAAAAAATTAGTTCTGTGAACCAGTGACAACAACCGGACCAACGCACTTGCCTGTTTTAGTGCACTTACCGTTCTGTATAAACCGCAGGTGTCCCACTAGTTTTTGGCATGGTTTGCCAACTTGTAAGGTATTGCAAGCGGTTTGAGGCACATACTTGTTATTTTTGCATGCAACTACTTGTCCTCCTCCGCACAAGCCACTATCCTCACAAGGAAGGAAGTTTTGACCAAAGCCAGTGCAGCCCACTCCTTGAACGCAGTGGTCTTCGCAAGTATTTGGATTTCCGTCATCACATGGCTGGTTATCAGAACTGCAGCCCAAGTCTACCCACACACCTTCAAAACACTCCAATGTTTGGACTCCGCCGCATTTCGGTTGGAATCCGCATGGAAAACTTGTTGAACTGCCTTCAGGCGCACATGGTTCACCAGGCATTGGCTCGGGCTCTTGCCCGGCAACAGCTGCGCCTGTTCCTCCGCCCTGCAATAACATGACTGATGCTAGAATGCCAACAACGGCAACGATAAGAACTATAACCATACCACTTGCTTTTTTGTACATGGTATCACCTCTTTGAGTCAAAATTCCGCTTTAAGGTATATAATACTTCCTCTTCCAAAACCAGCGCCAAATCGAAGATTTGGTTGAGCTTCTAAGAACTTTGTTCTTAGAAACCTTTTTAAACCCTGTTCTGCTCCTATACTGTACAATGGGGGCAATTAGTGCTTTTCGAGGAAGTCAGAAGAGAAAACGCAGTAATCAGATGATTATTGTAGTTGATGGTGTTGACAGCAAAGAAAAAGCGCAAGCGCTCGTAGGAAAAACTGTTTCTTGGGAAGCTCCTGGCAAGCTCAAGAAAGTGCTGAAAGGCAAAGTGACTGCTCCGCATGGCAGCAAAGGCGCTGTCAGAGTATTGTTTGAGACTGGCATGCCTGGCCAAAGTCTTGGTCAGGAAGTCAAAGTAGAATAACTTTTATATAGTTCTAATAGTAAAAGTGGCTTGAAAAGAGGTCATTATGCCAAAGGCAACACTTGATACTGTCAATCGCAAACTAGACCAAGTTCTCAAACGAATTAAAGTATTGGAAAAAACAGAGAAAAAAGTTGAGCGCGAAGAAGCTGCTGAGCTTAAAGAGCTTGCAAAAGTTGAGGCAAAACTTGAGCAGGTTGCTGCGCATCCCTTGCGCACTATCACATACAAAGATGTAGCGAAAGGGGCAGTTGGTGCGTTTATTGGAACTGTTGCGCACTACACGTTTCTGTATGGTGTAAAGATTGCGCATGAAATCGATGTTTTCCGCGCAACCTTATTGTATCCATTGGCATTTATTATCGGCTCCATATTCATTTACATTGCAGGCTTTAGAAAAATAAAAGATCCGCGCATTGTGTGGTTTTTGCCCATACGCCTCATGGTCCTCTATACAGTAAGTTTATTGATTGCGATTGGAACGTTGTGGTTGTTCCAGCCGCATTTCATGGCAGATTATACAGAAGCATACAAGCAAGTGGCAACAGTTACCTTGACTGCAGTCATCGGCGCTTGTACAGCTGACTTGATAGGTAAAGATTGATGGTAGAAGTCGCAGAAAAACCAGCAACTGGAAAGAAGCTTGAAGAATTGCTCAATCGCTGCAATAATATATTTTCCAAGCTGTCACAACCCATTACGCTAGCAACTATTGATCAGGACGAAGAACTGAAGTTCACCATAATCCAATCATTAGAAGTTATTATTCGGCAATTTTCAGCACTTGAAGACAAGCATCCTGAGATTAAAGAGCTTGGCAAGATACGCAACAAAACAGCTGCAGGCCTTGCAGCACTTGAGCGTCACGATGCTGGCGCTGTGAAGATGTTTATGCAAGCACGAGCACTTGTTCTAGAATTACAAGAAAGTTTACTGCAGCCAACCAGGTAGCAGTGGACCCAAAATATTCCAAATGTACGGTGCTAAGACAATCAAGGCGCCAATCATAAAGGAATGTGCCCAGGTTTCTCGCATGCCCACTGATGCTCCGCCAACAGTTGTCTTAATAGCTGCTGAAGTGCCGTGAATCTTGACCATAGCAATAACACCAATCACTATTTGCAGAACTAGTGGATTGCTGATAAACATTATATTCTGCAAGAAAGTGAAGTTCTCTAATACCCAGCTCACGTTCATGGTGGCAAACACTGCGATGATTGCAAAGCCAAATGCGTGAATCATATGGCCAAAGCGGTGCGTCGGGACTTTCACATCTCTATGGAGAAGAATAGCTTCGTATAAGCCAATCAAAACGCCCATTACCAATGCAGGCATTACCAGGAATTCAGCCATAGTCAACCTCTTTTACAGAATGCTAACGCTAGAGCTATTTAAGGTTTACGCTCACAAGAACTAATACTTGCCCTGCAGGACCTGGTCAAGACTTTCGCGCCTTTGCTTGGCACCCTTGATACCGCATGCTTCGCGCATAGGCAGGTCTTTTTTCAAAAACTCTGCAAAGCCTTTTCGGGTAATAACACCAAGGCCTTTAATGCCAACGTCTGCATCTGCTACATTGTCTGCATTATCCATGGCACTGAGAATACTGCGTTTTTGCTCTTGATAGTGCGGGTCATTTTCTTTGAGCCAGCTCATGTAATCAAATACTGCGTTCTGGACATGCGGGTCCCATTCGCCATTGGGATGTAAAAACTGGTAGTGTGGTGCTTCGCCAACACGCTGGGCTACAGTAAGGTCTGCTCCTGCGTTTCGCGGATCATATGATGCAGGTTGGCCACCGCCAAAGAACAGCCAGCCAGCATAGGCTAGGCCTGCTAAGGTAGCTCCTGCAGCTGCCAGACCACATCCAGCTGCTGCGCAGCCAAGAGTAGGGTCTTCAGTAAGCTTATCAGTTGCTTTATCAGTAGTAAATCTAATTATGTTTTTATCATCTTTTTTTTCAAATTCTGCGTCTTTGATAGTATCTGCCATTTGATAGTAACCCCTATTTCAGTTATGTTACTACCTATAAGTAATTACTTATATATAAAGCTTTCGGCGGTAAAGCTTATATATATTACATCCAAAATACGCCCATATAGCGAAAAAGAGCTGACCAATGGCACGAATATTTGACACTATACCGGCCTTGACTAGGCTTCCTGATATAGCAGCCATGTACTTTAAGATGCCATGGCTCTTTGATTCTATACTGCTTGGCGTTACCTTAGCGCTCTTAATGCGCAAACTTGGCGAACGCGTCAAAATAGGCACCAAACTCGGCACCTGGCTGGGCGTTGCCATGGGCTTCTTGACAGTGGTCTGGATGTACCGCAGAGGCATGAACCTCGTTGACCTTGGCCCCTGGATCATATTATTCATAATCATTCTGTTCAGCATATTCATCTATCTCTGCCTGCAAGAATTCAAAGACCAAAAAATCATGAATGCCTGCATTGCCATTGTCTTAGCATTCATCTTTACTGGACTGCTGCTCTCAGCAACACCAGTCGGTGATTTAGTCAAAGACATCTTTGGCCTCATATTCTGGATAGCAATGATCATACTCATCTTAGGATTAGTCATGGGCATGGGCGCAGTTGGCTTCCAATTTGGCAGGCCAGGCGGCGGCTGGGCAGGAACTGCAGCACGCGGCGCAGCAGGATGGGTTGGTAATGCAGCTAAAAACGCCGGCGGCATATTCAAAGGCATCAATGACTGGCGCAAACGCAAAAAAGCAGCAAAAAAAGCCAAAAAAGGCAAACCAGACCTGCTCACACCCACTGTTGACGCAGGAGAAAAAGGCAAAAAAATACTTGAAAGTATTGACGCAGTCATCAGAGCACTGCAAGAAGTGCGCAGACAGCTTAATCTTGGAAAAGTTGCAGGCGATATTTGCAATAACAAACTACTGCGCGGACTTATCAAGCACCTCGAAGACTATGGCAAAGAGCTCGAGCGCGTTGGCGAAATGACTGATACAGAACAACGCACTATCCGCAACTGGCGCGAAAGTGCCCTGAAACTCATACAAGAACTTGCCAATACCCTCTCACCAGGCGCCATGACTGCCTTTACTGACGCGCTTGCCAGCAATATTGGCGACTTCCAAGACCTGCAACAATCAGTTGATGCAATCAAAACAGCACTAACCAATGCAGAAGCAACACTCGCAGGGCTTGACCCGCGCGTAGCAGACCCTGGCAAAGAAGCAGAGTTCACCAAGCGCAGGCAAGACATTGCTGACGCCATCAATGTAGTCAAAGCAACAGGAGCAGTAGCACACCTAGAAACGCCACTGACAGACGCACTCAAAAACATCAGCGTCATAGATTCTGATGCGCTCAATGCAAGCTGGAGCGCGCTCTGCACCAACCGAGACGCTATCGCAAACGAAATAAAAGAAATTGCAGCTGCACTGGAATCACTCGCAGCAGCAAAAGGCACTGAAGCAGCAAGCATTATTGAGAAAAACAACCTTGCTATTGAAAAAGCCAAAAACCTGATTACGCCAGGACAAGCCTTTGAACGCACCTGCGCAGACGGGCACATCAACACCTACACCTATGAGAAAGCGCTTGCAGGTGTCAAAGCAAACGCAGCAAGCTGGAACAAAGTCTTCCCAACACTCCAAGCCCAGCTGAACGCCATCAGCACCAACCTTGCCCAACTCCAAACAGACATCGCCGCACAGCTCGCAAAAGAAAGCGAAGCAGAAAAAGCAAAAGATGAAGAAGCAGCTGCAAAAGAAATAGCCTCTATTGAAGATGTGCGCTCCAAAGTTGCTGAGCAAAAAGCCATCTTAGAAGACATTCTCAAAAAACACACTGACCTGCTTGACGCCATCACCCGAGGCATGGGTGGTGACGCAAAAGTCACAAAAGCACCAGATGCGCAAAAAGCAGCTGCTGCGCAAATCATTGAAAAAATAAAAACAGAGCTGTCTGAGCTCAAAGTAGAAGAAGCCAAGATCACCGAAGTCAGGCAAGCTGTCCGCTTAGCATCACAAAGCCTTGCAGCGCTCTTGACCGCGGGCGAAGGCGGTGCAGACACAGCAGCACTGCAAAAGCTCCTGAGCAACCTGCAAGCATTTGACAAGCTTGAAGACCAACAGCTTATGCCCTTCATTGTCAACTTTGAAGCAGTATTAAGCAAGACCATCAAAGACATCTTAGAAGAACGCGCAAAGCATACCACCGTCAATGCCATCACTATCACGCTCTCAACTGAACTCAAAGCGCTGGAAAAAGCAATTCAGCTCCTTGAAACAGAACTTGCCTTGCTTGGCAAAGCAAAAACAGAAGCGAAAAAAAGACCTGCTAAAAAAGCAAAAGCAAAAAAGAAAGCACCCTCAGGAAAAAGTAAAATGACTGGCGGACGCGCAACTATTGAAGAAGGAGTATATCATATCAAACCAGTAAAGAAGAAATAACACTAAGCGCTTTTTCTCAGATTAGCTAAATTAATCGTACACTGCGCAAGCAAGTCTTTTGCTCGATCTGAAGGCGTTTTCTTCTGAGCTGCTTCGCACAATCCTTTTGCAGCTTCAAGCTGCACAATCGCATCATCAGTTTTGCCGCGCTGATCATAATTAAATCCTAAGTTATACAGCACCTGTGCATGCAGCACTTGATCAACGCTTGCAGCATCAGCATGCTTCAAGAAGACCTCGTACAAGTGCTTTTCAGCATCAAGTTCGCCGCGCTCGCCCAGTTCATAGCCAGCACGTGCCACCACACCAGTGCTGTACCGATCAGATCTGGTCAGAGCTTCAATAGTCTCTTTAAGCGTAGCAACTTCAGCTTCAGTTGCTGGCAGCTTTTCAGCAGCTTGCTTGAGCTTTTCTGCTTTTGTGTACCAGTCAGCAAACTCTTTTGACGCTTTCTTAAGGTCTGCAGTCAGGGCATCATCGGCTTTGTGATCGCCAACACCACGCTCTGCGTATATCTGGCCAAGTGTTTGCTCAAGCTGTTCAACACGCGCAGTTACTTCAGCGCCAACGCCTGTGCCAAGAGCTGCAGTAAGCTCATCATAGAATTTCTTAGTATACTGTACAGGGAAGCCGCGTTTTCTGCGGATGCCTTTTCGCTTGCGTTCTTTTTGTTCGTCTCGTGACAATCCAGACAAGTTCTGGACACGGTATTCATCTTCAATAGCATTTTTAGCTTCTTTATCTTCAATTGCATCATAGCCAGATGCTTTTTTCCAGTCATAGCCTGCAAGTTTAGCAAGTGCGTCAATGCCGCGCTTGTAGCTGTTAGCAGCTGATCTCCAGCTGTTGCGTTCAGCAGTAACTGCTGCTTCGAGCTCCTGGAGCTCCTCATTTTCTTCGCGTAATGCTGCATTATCATCATATAATTCTTGCACCATTGCAAGTTTTGCAAAGAGTGATTCAGTCATTGCATCAGCATCAACAAATTTCAGCTTGACATTCTTCAAGTCAACTTTTTTGCCGTTCAGTGCTTCTTGCAGTGCTCTGACCGCTTCTGTAGTTTCCTTGTGCGCTTTCTCAAGCTTTGTTTCAAGCTTTTCTTTTTCAGCAGCTGCAGTAGCAATATCTGCGTCATATTTCTCCTTATCTGCTGTGCGGCCTGCTTCACTTGTCAAGAAGGCATCTTTTTCTTTGGCAAGTGCTACTTTCACGTCGCGATAGAGCTCTCCTAAGTCCTTAATGGCAGCATGATACGCAACCAATTTTCGTTTGGATTCAGCAAGGCTTGATTCTTTTGCTTCTGCAACACGCTTATCAACTGCATCGACTTTTTCCTTGAATTCAGTGCATTGCGCTTCTGCATCTGTTGCTCGTTTTTCAAGGTCACTGATGGTCTTGTCAGTGTCTTTCAATCGCTTAACTGCTGGCTCGCCTGTTTTAGTTTTGTATTCTTGCAGTGTTTCTTTTTCAACGCCCAGTGCTTCTAATTCCTTGACTTTCTTGTCAAGGTCTTTCTTGAGCTTGTCATTGGCTGTTTTGAGTTTCTTGTTAGCAGCAGCTTCTTGTTTTTGACGCTCGCCTGCATTTTCATCTGCAGTTTTTGCTTGTTTTTCAAGTGCAGTATACTCCACTCTCAGCTTTTCCACTTCAGCAAAGACTTCAGGAATAAGCTGGAACTCGCGCAATTGTGATGCATCAAATGAGCCTGTCTCTGAAACGTCAGCATCCAAATCCATTGCCTCAAGGTCTTCGCCTGAATGCTCTGCAAGCTGGCCACGCAAAAGTTCATACCGGTTGGCTTTTGCCTGAGCATCAGCATACTTAGGCAGCAAGTCTTTCAATGCAGTTTCAATATCTTCCATGCGAGTGATAGTGCGGGGCATGGTTTGATCAGTAAACAAGGCATCAATACGCTGCAGTTGTGTATTCAGTTTATTGTTAATCTTTGTAAAGTCTTCTTTTGCTGCTTTGCGCGCGCTTTCTGCTTGAGCAAGCCTGTGCTTCTGTGCATCTACTTCTGTCAGCTGCCGGGCTACTTCTGCGTAGGCAACATCATAGCGCGTGCACAGCACGGCAATAACGTCAGCAAAGCAGGCTATTTTTTCCTTAATCTCGTATTTAACCGCCGTTAAGGCTTCGTGCTTGTGGTTGTAATCATTAGAGGTCTGTTTAGTGCGCCGCACTTCTGGATCTTCAAGCTTGTCAATGGCAACTCTTTCTTTTGCAAGCTCATCCAATCGCTTGCCCGTTGCATCTTTTTGGGCACGTAACCGTTCTCCTGTTTGATCCACACGTTCTTTCAGCAGTTTCTGCAGTTCAGGATCAGTTACAGTAAGCTTTGAGACAGTCACATAGGCATCCTGAGCAACTTTCAGTGCATGCGAACAGCCAGAATCATACATCAGCTTGAGCTGGTCCAACGCAAAGACATTGTCCATTGCTTCATTATAGGTCTCCATGATAAGCCGCGCGGTTTTCAAGACAGCTTTCTGCTTTGCGCGCTGCTCCATGATGACTGTTTTTTGTTCTTCAGTGCCTTGGTCAAATAAAATGCTGGTTTGATCACCCAAGTCCTTTTTTACCACCTCGGGCGGGTCGCGCATCCAATGGTCATACTGGTTGTCAAAAATAGCTTTATAGCGCGGACTTTTAGTGACCATATTTTCAATCTGCTGCAGCATGACCGTCAGCTCTGCTGCCTGCTGCTGCTCTTTGAGATCCTCTGCAAGCTTGCGCTTTTCATCTTCTGCTTCGCGCATCTTTGTTTCAAGATCTTTTTGTGTGCGCACTTTTGTTTGCACATCACCCAATTTCTTTTTCAGCGTAGCATTTTCAGCTTCTAATTTTTGTTTTTCTGCTGCATATGTTTGTTGCTCTTTTTCGCGCGCTGTTTGTGCGTCTTTTTGTTCTCGCTCAAGTCGCCCTGCTTTGCTTTCATACGGCCTTAATTTTGCAACTTGCGTGCGCAATTCCTGATTTTCGTTCATCAGTTCGTTCACTGCTTGCTGCAAACCAGTGTCTGGTTTGGTTGGTGCAGCTGTTTCTCCTGGATGTTCAAGTGCGTATTGCAATTCCTTAAGCGCTGCTTCTTTGGGATCCTGTTGTTCTTCAACAATTGGTCCAGCAGGTATTGGCTCTGCTTCGTCATACGAACCGCCTTCAGGCATCTCTGCAAACTCAACTTCAGGTTCGGAATCTTGATCAGTGATTATGCGCTTCAGCTCGTCTGCAAGATCAGCAGCGTGTTCAGCTGGAGGAATAGAAATTGCTTTCCCCGGTGTTGCTATGTCTATGGGATGTGCTGTGCCTGCGTCAGTGTCAACCACATACACGCTGTCGCCAAGGTTCAAGAACGTATGTCCTGCGATTTCATGCTTAATGGGCTTAGCGCCTTTTTTGGCTGCAGTCACAATTACTTCTGCTTGCATGACAAAAGGACTGAGCAGTTTTGCGCACTGGTCAGGTGCGTAGAGCGTTTGGTCAACGAAATCAAGCACGGGCAGACCGCTGACCAACAGCTTGACCGGGTCTGCAAAGAACATTTCAAGGTCGCTTCGCTTAGCAAAGTCATAGACGCCAACAACGCGTTCAGAACCGGTTGTATCGACGATAGGTCCGAGGTTTCGCTTGTAGGTCATTTGCCGTGATTGATCATCCACGTGCAGAACCTCATTCACATCTTTCAAAAGCACCAGCAGATTAGGAATATCGCGTAATTGCTTAAGCCGTGCAAATGCGCCTCCCTGAAGTTTTTGTTGATCAGCAAGCACTTTCTTGGCGCGTTCATGATGTTCAAGGTCGCTGCGCACAATCCTTTCAAGAAACATTTGGAAGCCCATAGTCGATGCTTTTCCACTATCTCTTGTCTTACGGTAGTGTTGGAGCATGAACTCTTTGTCTTCTTCAAAGCGTCGTTGCTGTTCTTCAGAATCATAGACTAATCCAACAGGGTTATTGAGAACATACACTGCACTGCCTGGGCTAGTCTGCAGAATACGTTCTAAATGCTCAAAATCCCCACTCCCAAACACTAGTTCCATTTTGCCACTACTTAGCAATGGTTACTGATATATAAATGTTTTGCTCTTACCCTCTATACTCCCTAAATACTGCTGCAACCTTGGCATACCCCAGTTTTTCAACAGCAGTACGCACTGCTTTTTCACGCTCAGGCTTATTTGACATAACAGTCTGGTAAAACGAGGGATCATCAGCGTACTGCTCAGGGACAAGCTCATCAGGATTATTGCCAATCAGCGTACTCATGGCATTAATCTGCTGCGCAGAAGACAAAACAGGCAGCGCATTAATCTGCTCCTCAATGCTCAAATTAGCTTGCGGAGCAGCTGCAGTATTTTGCTGCGGCACGCCCGGCATGGCACGCAAAGCATAAGGCAATTGTTTCAGCACCTCAATCAGTTCAGGAGGCAACACCAACTGCGATTGCCGCATGGTCTGCTGCTGAGGAACCGCACGCTGCTGAATAAACGCATGATATGCCTGCACGATACCATCAAGGTCAACAGCTTGTTGCTCTCCAGCTGCACTAACCATCTGCGCCATTTTCACCGCAGCGCCCTGATACTGCGCTTCAGCAATGCGCAGTTGCGCAGCAGCGTCGTTATATTCTGCAGTTAACTCCCTGCTGCGCTCATTATACGCCCTGCTCTTATACCGATGCTTCCAGACCTTTATTGCAACACGGTCAGCCATAAACTTCAGCTCTTTGCAGTGCTCAGTAAGCGACCGGTATGCAGTCAAAGATTCCAGAAAGTCTTTTACAATCGGCAGTGCTTTTTCATACTTGCAGTAGCGTGCATAAAACGCAACAGCGTCAATTATCTCGCGGTGCGAAATGCTAAAACTCAGCGGCGCATGAAATGCCTCTAAGCGCTCTATAATCTCAACTAAGCTTGCATCCTGTTCCTTGTTCAGCACTGCTTCAATTGACTGTTTCAGATGACGCTTCATACCACTGCTCCAAAAAATAACAAAAAGAAAAAAAGAAAGCTAGTCGCCCAGCTTGTGCTGTTCACGCACCCAGTTCTTCATGCCAATGGCGTGGTAGACACCACCAAAGCTTGCGCTGTGGACGTTATCCGGCCAGTGCACAATCGGTGCCATCTCAACACGCTGGCCAAACTGGTTGTTGTACGCAGTTCTGAAGTACGCACCTGTGCCCTGCGGCGCAAATGCTCCGCCGGCCATAAGCACATTGCCAGCAACTTTTTCCTGATATTTTGCTGCCACACGACCAAGCACCATATTCACTGGATCAACCAAGCTGTCAAGGAATGCGCGCTGCACGCGATCAGCGCCTTCAGTTAAGTCCAGCGGATGCGACGCAGTGCCGGTCTTGACCTCAACAACAACACGGCGGTCTTCAGGAACAGCCTCATAGTCAGGTATTTTTGCACCTGGCTGCACTTTCAGTGCTTGTTCCTTGATTGCACGGTACTCGTCATTTGACAAGTTAGCGTCTTCGGGCCTGAAGTTTTCTTTGCGCATAGCCTCATCAACAAAGGGCTTGAAGTCCTCAGTGAGCTGTGCACCACCATATTGCTCAGAATGCTGGTACTCATCTTTAGGCATCTTGCCGCCAACCATGACACTGATATCAGTGGTCTTATGGCCGCCGTCAATAATCATGCTCCAGATGTCCTGTCCGATGCCCCGTGCAACAGCAAATGATTCTGGCAG
>JBFHWZ010000017.1:0-16505 GCA_041599235.1 Candidatus Woesearchaeota archaeon
ACATGGAAGGTGAAGAGGGGCTTATCGATCCAAAAATTATAATTGATAAGGAAAAATGCGATGCAAGTATTAATGTGCCTCCAGAATTCTTCTCGCTTAATAAACGGATGCGTTGTAATCATCTTGATAGTTATGCAATTGCTGCACAACTAGTTGCCGTACGTGAGATTACTAAAGAAGGTAGAACTTTGTATCTATCCTAATTACCATTTAAAGCCTCCGGGGGGATTTGCACCCCCGACCTGCTGCTTACGAGGCAGCCGCTATAGCTACTAAGCCACGGAGGCAGGTGATTATTTCGTGGGGTCAAAGGCCCCACTTGACTGATTTGGGTTCTAACCTTTTTTAAAGGTTAGCTATCTAAGCCACGGAGGCATTAGAGTTTTTCAAGAATTGCTTCTTTGGTGCGTAGGTTTTTTTGGCATTCAAAGCAGATGCTATGTCGTTTTCCCTTGGCATCTTTGACTATGGTGCCCAGTATTTTGTTCAGGAATGTTTCGCCAATGGTCTTCTTGCACAGTCCGCACTTCATGGTTTTGCTAGTGCCCACTAGATTTATAAAGCTTTAGTTCCTCAGTGCAGCTATGCCACGCATTGCAGTTATTGACAAGGAAAAGTGCAATCCGGTGGGTTGCGGGGGGTATCTGTGCATTAGAATGTGCCCTTTAAACCGCATGGGTAAAGAGGCTATTGTTATTGATCCTGTTGATAAAAAGGCCTTGATTGATGAGAAAGTTGCCACTGATGCCTGCCAGGTGTGCGTGAACATTTGTCCTTTTGGTGCGATTCATTTGGTTAATCTGCCTTCTGAGCTTGGCCAGCAGCCGATTCATAAGTATCCGCCTAATCAGTTTCATTTGTATAATCTACCCACACCTATTTTTGGCAAGGTGGTTGGTATTGTTGGACGAAATGGTATTGGCAAAAGCACTGCTATTAAGATTTTGGCTGGGCAATTAATGCCTAATTTAGGTGATGTTGAGAAAAAACAAACAACGCATGATGAATTGATTGAGTTCTTCAAGGGTTCTGAAGCTCAGAACTTTTTTGAAAAGCTGAAAAAAGGCGAAATTACCGTAAGCTACAAGCCGCAGCAGATTGATCTTATCCAGAAAAAAGCAACAGGCAAGGTGCGTGACTTATTAGAGAAGGTTGATGAGAAAAAAGAACTTGACAAAATTGCTGAAGCGCTTGATCTTACTGACTTACTAGACCGCGATGTCACCAACATTAGCGGCGGTGAAATGCAGCGTGTTGCTATTGCTGCCACAGTGCTGAAAAAAGCCAACTTCTATATTTTAGACGAGCCAACAAGTTATTTAGACATCAAACAACGCATCAGGGTCGGCAGGTTTATCAAAAGCTTGGCTGATGAGAACACTGCAGTCATGGTCGTTGATCACGACTTGTTAGTTTTGGACTTAATGTGTGACTTAATGCACATTATGTTTGGCCGCGAGCGAGTGTATGGTGTGGTGAGCTTGCCGCAGGCAGTGAGAAACGGCATTAATGCCTACTTAGACGGCTATTTGAAAGACCAAAACGTCAGGTTCAGGGATACGCACTTGAAATTTTTTGGCAGGCCACCTGCAGAATTAAGTCATAAAGCTGCTATCACCAGCTGGAAAGGCTTGAGCAAGAAACTGGACGTGTTTGAGTTGCGTGCTGCTGAAGGAAGCATTCCTAAAGGTGCTGTTGTTGGTATTTTGGGAGAAAATGGTATTGGAAAAACAAGCTTTGTCAAACTGTTAGCGCATGTTATGAAGCCTGATCACGGCGAAGTTGACGAGAAAATCACTGTTAGCTACAAGCCGCAGTACTTGGAAGGTGACAGTGAAGCGACTGTTGCAGCTCTTTTACAGGAGGCTGTTGAAAAATATAAAGCGCAGATCATTGAGCCTTTAGAAATTCCTGACTTATTGAACAAGCAGCTGAACCAGTTAAGTGGCGGTGAATTGCAGCGGGTAAGCATTGCGCATTGTTTGAGCCAAAAAGCAGATTTGTATCTGCTGGACGAGCCATCAGCATACTTGGATGTTGAGCAGCGCGCTAAAGTGTCTAAAGTGATTCGTGATTTAGCTGACATAAAGGGCATTTCTGTGCTCGTTGTTGACCACGACTTGTTGTTTATTGATTACCTCAGTGACCAGATAATTGTGTTTGAGGGAGTTCCTGCCAAAAAAGGCGATGCTAAAGGGCCGTTTGCTATCGAGCATGGCATGAATGTGTTTTTGCATGAGCTCGACCTCACCTTACGACGTGATAAAGATTCCAGAAGGCCACGAATTAACAAGCCTGGCTCGCGTTTGGATCGAGAACAAAAAGAAGAAGGCCGCTTGTATTACAGTTAACAAAGCGTTTTCACATATTTTCGTGCATCAAGCTTGGTAAAGTCACCAACAGGGCTTTGTGTGCCTGGTGCCATGATTTTTTTCAAAGCAGTTCCTGCTTTTTTGTTGGTCCACCAATCGCCGTATTTTTCTTTAAAGCTGTTATGAATTTCAAATGATCTGAGAAATGCCAAAAGGTAGCTCGGAACGTACATAGAAGTCTCAGGAAGTATATGATGTAGCTTCCAGTATGCTCCGGGCATGCGCAGCCCGGTGAAGTATTTGATTTGTTTTGCATATTCTGCATCTGTTTTACTGAAAGGAATATTATTTTTCCAGAAGTTGATTTTAAATCTGCTGTTAGCGCAGTAAAAGACAATCCCATAGATGCGGTCAAAGGTTGCGCGTCTGATAAACTCTTCTGCACTGTCTTTATCCACCTTTAGCTGCTTAACTAAGTAATCAGGATCAGTGATAACTTCTTCAAATAGTGTTGAAAAGGTCTCTGAGAGGCTGTTAGAGAGGGAATACTTTTGCCAGTAGGGAAGATTTTTCCGTATGTTGGATGCGTGCATAGCATGGCCAAATTCATGATAGATTGCCTGGGTTGTGTTGAGCGGGTTTTGGAATTTGTAGCTCACTCGAATATCTGTGGGAATTTTAACAAATGAACAAAAAGGTGAAGGATATTTTGCTTTGCGATTCTTATCATCAACTGTAATATGCCTTCTTGAAAAACCCAGTTGTTTCATAGTGATATACATGGTCTTCAAGGGGTTTATGTGCTTAAAGGCAGGCACTAAATCACCATACAAACGGTTGCCCGTAAAGTAAAAATCATCATAATAGGACGGTTCTTTTTTAAACAGTCTTTTGCAGGCAATCCTGAAGTCTTTTTTGAACGGTTGTTTGAGTTTGGATAATTGGGTAATGACCTTGTTCAGGGTTTTGAAATTCGTTTGTTCAGTTTCATAATACATGCCTAGAGGAGTAAGCCCGTACTCAGCATAGGTGTTTTTGATGGTGTCGTGGATGTCTTTGATGACGGGGCTTATGATGGGTGTTTTCCTGATAAAGGCATCAAATACTTTTTTTCGCTGTTGGTCAGATGCTTTGTTGGCAAATTCCCGCCAGTTAGTCCAGCAAATGGTCTTGTTGCTGACTTTTTCGCAGATTTTTTTCTTGCGCAAATCAGTTAGTTGCAACTGGAGTTTGTAGGTTTTTTCTGAGATAATGCCGCCAACACTATCAATGTACAATATGCGCGGTTTTTTGAAATGCTGGAGAAAATAACGAGAGTGTCTGCCGCCTGCTTCTTCAAGCCGAGCAATTTTCTTGCGGTCATGCGGTAAGCCCACTTCAAGGTTAAAGTATTCTTTGCTTAAGGCAACTCGAATGTTTTCGTCTCGGGTACACCATTGTTTGAGATTCATGCGCGTATGTTCCTGAACCGTGCCAGGCCCTCGTGTAGTTCTACAATGCCGCCATAGCCATCGCAGGCAGCGCCAGGATGATAAAACAAGTGCTTGCTCCACGTATTGGGCTTTACTTTTTTGCCCTGTAAGGTCACACAACGCCGCCCTGCTTCGTGAATGTGTCCTGAAATGAATTTCGTCACTCCTTTTTTCTTGATTGCTTTGGTTAATGCAGGCAATCCTGCATGCACTGTTTTTATGGTAATAGGTAATCCTTTTCGCTTAAGTTTTTTTGCTTCAGAAAACGGTATGACGTGATGCGGTGTGAGCAGTTCTGCACGCACTTTTTTGCCTGTTTTCTCTCGGTAAATAAAGTATTTTGTTGGAAACCCTGCAGTTGCGAGGTCAATTGAGTTTTTTCCTGGCAGCTTGCAGGGTGTATGGCTGATGAGCATGCTGTCTTTGCGCAAGTATTTGAGTATTTTTGGAATAAGTATAGGATAAATCCCTTTTTTAGCTCGTTTTTTTATTTTGCGCAGTTCTTTTTTACTGGCTACTATGCGAAAGCTTGCATTGGTTGCAAGAACATCTGATCCTGGAACAAACACTAAGTGCTGTTTGTTGATGGTTGCTGTTGGTTTTTTCAGGCAGTCATGAATATGTTTTCGTTTATATTTCTTGATTGCCTTGTCATAGCCTTTTTTGCTTTCATAATTGCCCGGCATGACATAGACCTGCAGCTTTGATTTGGTTAAAACTGCAAGAATGCGTTCAATATCACTGTCTTTGAGGGTTCGCGAAAGGTCTCCCGGAACAATGATTGCATCACAGGCCTCTTTTTCATAGCGCTTCATAAGGCTTCTGCATGCTTTGGTATTGCCATGCACGTCAGTGATAATGCCCAGCTTTAGCATAGTTTCCTCGCAAAGGTGATGAATCCTGAATGCCCTATTTCCATGGTGTGCGGTCTGAGGATTTTCCCTTCTGCTTTCCACAGGCGTTCTATTAATTCGCAGCTTTTGAGGATGAGAAACTGTTTGTTTTTTTGCAGGGCAGTGCAAACTGCTTGCAATTGTGTTGCTTGGATAGTATATATGACCAGATAACCGCCCACTTTGAGTGCTTTTGCTGCGTGGGGGATTACTTTTTCTGGCTCAGGAAGGTCCAAAGTTATCACATCAACATTTTTTTCTGCTATGCCTTGTGTGATATCTTTTTCTTTGAGGGTTATGTTCTTCAGTCCAAGAAAAGCTATGTTGCTTTTGATGTTTTCAAGATAGTCTTGCTTGATTTCATAGGTAGTTACTTTTTTGCATATGTTTGCCAAAGCAAAAGCTGTTGCTCCTGAGCCTGTGCCTGCATCAACAGCAACACTGTCTTGGTTAATGCCGGTCGTGGCAATGATATGGCCAATGTCCTTGAAGGGCATGGTCTGCGGCAAGCGCTTTATTTTCTTAAGGTTGTCAACAAATCCTGCGGTGAACACAATAAATTCTGCTCCTTTGCTTGATTGTATGGTTGAGCCGTCTTTTTTTGCTAAGTCTTTTTTCTTGATAATGCCGTCTGAAGTTTGGTAGTCCTTGCTGGCATCAGCAACCAAATAGGTTTTGCCTTTGACCGTAGTTACTTCTCTGCCTAATTCTTCAATAAAGGCCTTTTTTTGTCGCTTGACAAGAATTTTTGTCATGGTGATTTTTAAGGGGTTCAGTATAAAAAGGTTGCCTTCGGCAGAAGACAACGTAGAGATATTTTTAGTTGTCTTCTGCCTTTATCGAAAAGCAGTAAGTATATGCTTGTGCTTTTCGATATTCAACAGAAGGTTTAAATATTGCAAAACAGGTATGAACGCTATGGTTATGAAGCATAAGACCAAGGCCCTTTTGAAGTTCGCTTTGCTTATCGTGCTGGTTGGCTTGGCAGTGTATATTTTCAAATTTTCTCCGTATGCTGAAAACATAACCGTGCAGGGCGTTAAAGAGTATGTGCTTGGCTTTGGAACATCAAGCTTCTTAGTGTATATCCTGATTTATGCAGTCGGCACGTTAGTAAGCATTCCAGGAACTATTCTGACGTTTGTAGGAGCCATCCTGTTTGGCACCTGGCTCGGTACAGCCTTAACAGTCATTGGCGCAACTGTTGGAGCAAGTGCTGCTTTTTTTGCAGCGCGCTGGCTTGGCAGAGATTTTGTGCAGGATTTGCTGCATGGCAAATTCAAAGCATTTCAGAAACAAGTTGAAAAGCATGCTTTCAAAGGCATTCTGTTCTTGCGCTTAGTGCCGGTATTTCCTTTTATTGCCCTCAACTATGCTTCTGGACTGATCAAGATGAAGTTCAGAGATTACTTCTTAGCAACCTTAATTGGCATTGTTCCAGGAACCTTTGTCTATACCTATCTGTTTGCAACCTGGGGCGATGCAGTGCTTATGGGAACCTTCAGTTGGCAGCAAGCACTGACGCCAGAACTACTGCTGCCACTTGGCTTGTTTGCTGCATTGCTTATCGTGCCGTTAGCTGTCAAAAAATTCAGGAAAGCCTAGCTTCTCCATAGATTTTGCCCGATGACGTTGAATAAATAGCAATATACTCATACTGGTAGATGTTAACATCTTCAGGCACCTCATACGGATAGTTTCCTGAAACACTCACTAAGCCGCCCAAGTCAACGCCTTGCGCAATGTCATCTTTGTATAAGTAGACATGCAGGCCAGCTCCTGGTGTTGTATCAAAGCCTAGAAAGTTAATAACTATGTTGCCTTCAAGTGTTCTGTCAACATGCACCGTACCACTCGTGGGATATTCTTTTGTGGTAAAGAATGTTTCAAACAATCGTGCTGGTTCTTGAGCACCTGTTGGTCCTGTAGCAATTGGCTCTGATACAGGCTCATCTGCAGAAGTTTCAATAGGCAGTTCTACACGTTCTTCAGCTACACTGACAGCAGGCTCAGCTTCTGGTTCAACTGCTGGTTCTGCAACAGGCACTGGTGTTGATTCTTTAACTGGCTGTGCACAGCCTGCCAATACTAATATGCACAAAATGGCAAAGAGTTTACTTGAAAACCGCGTTTTCAAGTTCTCAAAAAATTTCATTTTTTGCGATTTCATGGCAATCCCCCCTATAAAGCGAAGGCAGGGACTCGAACCCTGGATTAAGCGGGTTGCAGCCGCTCCCCTTAGCCGCTTGGGTACCTTCGCGAAGATGGTCTAAACGAGTCGTAGAGCGTATAAAAAGGTTATGATTCTCGAGTGAAGCACCTTAATGTTCACAAAACTTTAAATACAGCCCAACACAAGAATTCTCTATGGGCCCGTAGCTCAGCCTGGATAGAGCAGCAGCCTTCTATTGGAGGCTACGCCACCAATCCTTTTGGGGCGTTACCCAAAAGTAAGCTGAAGGTCGGGGGTTCGAATCCTCCCGGGCCCGTAGCGAAGCGAAGGGTCTGGGATTACAAGAACTTTGTTCGAGTGTATCCCGGGCCCGTTCATTTTTCAGAACTCTAATACTTTCTACTATCATACGCCCAGTGCAGTAATGCTTGGCGTTGTTTTGGCCTGCATGAATAGTCTTTTTTCTTGCAGTTTTTTTTGACTTGTGCTTCATGGCGTTTGAAAGCTTTCCATCTTCGTATTTGTCTTTCGTCATCTTTGCATCTTCTGCCCATATAATATCTGCAGTACCATTGGAACCAGCCTCTTGGATCTTCTTTGTATATCCAGCCTTTTTTGCGCCAGTATGATAACGGCTGCGACGCGTTTACTTTAAAGAAATTAAGCTTAGGGTCGTGGCGTTCTGGGCATAGTTTTGCTTTTGCATACCAGTCTGCAGGAAATTCTTTTTTGCAGTCTGTCATGTAGCGTCCGCCGAACACGCCTAGTTTAAGCATTTGTTTTGGCGTGAGTTCTGGCTTGAAGTCTTTGTGGAATTTTTTGCCTATGGGCTCAGTAAGGTAATACGTGTAGCCTTTTTGCATTTTGTCATTGACAACCACCTTCTTTTTCATACTAAGAACCGAGAAAATATAGTATAAAAATGTTTCTTACGGCAGCCAACTCTTAGGGTTTTTCAGCTTCTTTGGCAGATAATCAGAAATAACATAGTTCAGGCCGTGTTGTGCTAGTGCTTGCTGTTCTGCTCTTTTCTTTAATTTGGTAATATCTTTCAGTGCTTTTTGCCATTCTTTGTGGTGTTTGACAAAGGGATCGTTTTTGATGCCGTCATTGACCCGCTTGATGTCAATTTCTTTCAGCGGATGGGTTGGCAGTTTATAATCTAGAATATCTTGTGGTGTTATGCCGATGAGTTTTGCTTGTGGTACGCAGAAGTATTCATTGATGTGTGCTGCATTGCCTGACCCTACTTTCAGGGTTCGGTAGATGTTGAGCCATCCGTAGGGGTCGCCGTCAACAAATACGTAGACATCTAATTTTTTGTCATCGGCAAGTCTTCGAATAAAGCGCCTGCAGGCACGGGTTGGCACGCCTCCTAAGCTAATAAGGATGCAGTTTGCTTTTTTCCAGTATGCGTGCTTCACCAGCCGTTGGTACATACCTGCTGTTTCAATGGCTAAGATGAACTTTGCTTTGGTTTCAAACTTCAGGTGCTCTACTGAGCTGGGAATGGAATATGCGCCAGTGCCCATTTTTGTGCAGTCAATCTTGATTTCTTTGCCTGTTGTTGGGTCGTGATCAATAACAACTAGTGAGCCTGCCACGTCGCCGCCTTTTTCTTCAGGGATAAAGCCAAGCTGCTCTCGGTTGACTCTGAACATGGCTTCAACATCGTCCATGACTGCATCTGATTCTGGTTGTTCAACAAAGCGTGCATCTCCCCAGTTTTTGCTGACATAGTAGGCTTCTCTTTTGGTTGCGATGTCATCTGTTTCTACCAGATCTTTGCTCAGTTTCATCATGCGCAGGGTTTGCGCAAAGGTTTTGACTGTTGATGCGCTGAGTGTTCGTGATTTTTCTTTGCCCAGCAGCTCAAAGTACCCGTCTTTGGGGTCATATTTGACATTGCTGAGTGATCTGAGCGGCGTGACCAGCTCTGGTTGTTTTTTTGAGAGTATTTTCTTGTAGATGCCTGTCGCTATGTCTTTGATTTGTGTTATGACTGTTCCTTTTGCTTTTTTCATTCTTCTTTACCTACGCTTGCCAGCTCTTCGTCATATTCAGGGTTTTCTACTTTTATTTCTTCAAGTTTGCCTCGTTTTTTCTCTAAAATAGTTGCTAGCAAGGTCTTTATTTTTGCTTCATCTACTTGTTTTAAGTCTAATAATTCCTTCAAGGCTTCGCTCACGTGCGGAATGTATTTTTCAATATAGCTTCGTTTTTGGCCTTCAGCATGGATTCTTTTCTTCTTATTGACATACATGCCAAGCTTTCTGCCGCAGTCCTGCAGTGCCAGCTTCATTTCTTTGATGATTTCAGGATAATGCGCTATTGCTTCTTTTGCTTCTGAGGTAAAGGGCGGCCAGACTGACACTAAATGCACAACGACCGTAACCGGCCCTTGCGGTAGTGAGCCAGAGCTTTGGGAAAGCCCATAGCTTCGCCAGTTTGTCTGAATAATTGACTTGAATGCTGCGCAGGCGCTTTGCTGATACAATAAGGGCACTCGGTTGGCAAAGCGCATGACATTGATTGATTTGTCTCCTGTCTGCTCGCCACCATAGGCAAGCGCTACTTCGATAATAAAGGGATTTCCTCGATAGACTGATGGTGAACGGGTTATTGCAGTGTAGAATTCTGCATTGACTTCTTTTCTGATGCCTTTCTCAAGTTGTTGCTCACCAATAGGCGCAATGCAGTCAGAAGGGGGATTGATAATTTTTGTTTTCTTGATACCATCCATTAATTTCTCAAAATGCGCATGACTAAGCTCTTTAGGCTTCATGTTTGGCATAAGCGCTGCATGTTCGCAGATTTCTTTTGCTGTGCCCGCACCCACTCTTGAGAATTCATTGGTCAAAAAGCTTTGCAAGGTGCGTGATTCAGAATCACGTGCCATTTTCATAAGAATGCCCAGTTCAATGCCATACGGATGTGGCTTGATTTCTTTAGGTTGTGCAGGCAGTTTATCAGTTGCGCGTGCAAACACAAATTGTTCTGCTTTTGGATTAGTATACACTATGGTTGCGTGCGGATTGACAATAGCAGTTTCTCGTATATATGCATCAACGCTCTGGTCACCTTTCTGATAGCTGCCTTCGATATCAAGTTCAATTCTGATGCCTTGGTCTTTTTTCCATTCAACCACTTCATCTTTGTACACTTCAGGCTGATTGGTTTTGGTATTGATGCCTAATTCAAACAAATGCGCATCTTTTTTTGGATCAATGCGTGATCTGATGCGTGCAGGCCTGCCCGTGGTCAATTGTGCATACAGCACTGCTGCTGAAATGCCAATACCCTGCTGGCCGCGCGCTTGTTTTAAGGTATGGAACTTGGAGCCATACAATAGTTTTGCAAAAATATTAGGGATTTGTTTCTTAACAATGCCCGGGCCATTGTCTTCAATAACAACTCTGAAACGGTCATTGCCCATGTCAATGATTTCAACAGTGATTTCAGGCAGTTTTTTAGCTTCTTCGCAGGCATCAAGAGAATTATCAACTGCTTCTTTGACAACCGTCAAGAGCGCTTTGCGCTTGTTGTCAAACCCAAGCAGGTGTCGATTGCGTTCAAAAAATTCTGCAACACTGACTTCTTTTTGTCTTTTTGCAAGTTCTATTGCGACTGGTTCCTTCATAGTTTTAGTTCCCTCTTTCGTAGTTCTTTGCGTCTCTTTTCCAGCCAAGTGTAGACATTCTTGTGCGGGCTGCCGCCAAGAATGCTTTCAACTGCTCGTCGGGCAAAAGCAATCATGTCAAACTGGCCGATGATGCCAATGGTTTTGCCGTACACGCACAGGTGCGTGCCAGTAAGCTCTTCTATGGTTCGCCGTGATTTGCCGCCTTCGCCAATGACTCGTCCTCTGAGCCGTTCAAAGTCTGCTTTGGTTTTTGCGTAATCAGCAATGCTGATCAGTTCAAAGCCATAATCATGTTTCAGTAAGAGCAATGCAATTTCTGGATTAAAACCCCTGCCTATTGCTGCAACAACCTCTTTTCCGGCATAGAGTTTGATAGGGTCAGTGCCTGAAACAACCACATCACCTTCATCACTATCGATGTCAAGTTTGATATTGGCAAGAGTCTCTACTTCTTTTTTAGTTTCCCCGCTCTTACCAATAAGAACTGCTATGCGTTCTTTGGGGATTTTCAGTTCATAACTGTACTCATCCTTGGAGGTGATTTCGGAGGCCATGGTTCTGGTTAAGGCAACTTATTTTTAAATGTTATTGTTTAATGGTTTCTAATACTGATTTCTCGTCGACAGATAAGCCCCTTTTTGTGAAAAACGTGCATATGTTCTTCACATCACGCACTAAATAGTCTTCTGCGTTGGCGTTTTCAAGCACTGTTGATTGGCTCATGTCAATAAACACTGGTTTTTCGTCGTGATTAAGGATGTTAAACGCACTTAAGTCAGCATGCACCAGTCCTGCTTGGTAGAGTTTTTTCATGTTTTTGATGACTGCATCAAAAAACTTCTTGGGATTTTCAGGGTGCTGGTCTTTGAGCATGGGCGCTGCTGCTTCATTGCCAATAAATTCCATGACCAACACATTGTTTTTGAACAAGTGTGGTGTGGGTACCGGCACCCCTGCTTTTCTGGCTGCATGTAGATTACGGTATTCGCGTTGCGCCCACGCAAAGATAATGTCCCGTTTTTGCTTTTTCAGGTGCGCAAAGCGCGGATCGCATTTGATATAATCATATAATCGCTTAAAGTCACAGGTTTGCAAGCGGTAGATTTTAACTGCTGCTTTGCCCCCATCTTTTTCTGCTGAAAACACCACTGCTTCTTTGCCTAAGCTTATGGGCCCAATAAGTCTATCTAAATGATGTGCGCTGATGAGCGCCCAGAGGGTCCTTTCAGTAAAGATATCAAAGACTTGCTTGTATGTTTTGAAGATTTCTTTGCCTTTACGTTGCATGAATAGGAAGAGCCGGAAAGTGTATATAAAAGATGGCTCTGTTCCCCTTTTTAAACCTTTCTATTTGTAACCACCATAAAGTGACTATTTTTACTCATATGACAAAAGGTTTATATATATCCAGTGCTTATCAAAAGCCATTATCGAAAGGTCATTTTTACGGCCCGGCACGAGAGTACCCAATGGAGCTCACGCTGAACAGCAAGCAATGAGCTTGGGAGTTAGTGTTTCGGGCTACAGACCTTTAAATCAGAAACAACGAGACAGACAAGTTTGATTATCAATATCATCATTTACCTTGTTTAGGCAAAATGGCATCATTGAGGGACGGAAAAACAAAATAAAGCGATTTTAGAGAGTTTAGAGGCATTTCCGACCTGAATCAAGCTTGTTCTACCTCGAATTTGGAGGGGTTACAATGGGAAAAATAAGCCCAGTAAGTTCAAAATACATTATTCACGCAACTATTGAAATTGAAGGGGTGGTTGACCGCCCAGACGTTATTGGCGCCATTTTTGGCCAAACAGAAGGCCTTCTCGGCGCAGATCTTGAACTGCGGGAACTGCAGCGATCTGGCCGTATTGGCAGAATCGAAGTCAATGTAGACACCCGGTCAGGCAAGACCCAGGGTGCTATCATGATTCCCAGTTCTCTAGATAAAGCAGAGACTTCAATAGTGGCAGCATCTATGGAGATCATTCAGCGCATTGGTCCCTGCAATGCTAAGATTAAAGTTGGCCAGATTGAAGACGTGCGAATAAGCAAGCGCGACTTTGTTGTCAGCCGTGCTAAAGAGCTTATGCGCAATCTCATGGATAAAGTCATGCCTGACAGCCAAGAGCTTGCAGAAGAAGTAGCACACTCAGTACGTGTTATGGAGATTGCTGCGTATGGGCGTGACCGCTTGCCAGCAGGTCCTGCTATTGAAGACAGTGATGAAATCATTGTTGTTGAAGGTCGTGCTGATGTTCTGAACTTGCTCAAACACGGCTTCAAGAACGCTATTTCCATGAATGGAACCAGTGTTCCGCAGACCATCATTGAGTTAAGCAAGAGAAAGGAAGTTATTGCCTTTGTTGACGGCGACCGAGGCGGTAACCTGATCATCAAGGACCTCATCAATGTAGGCGAGGTGGACTTTGTCACGCGCGCTCCAGACGGTAAAGAAGTTGAAGAGCTGACCAAGAAAGAAGTGCACAAAGCACTGCGCAGCAAAATCACCATTGAGCAGGCAAAGCTTGAGCTTGCATCAGTTGATACCAGCAACAGCCTGAGAAAGCCTATGGTTGCCAGACGGCCGCTGCCTAATCGCATGCAGCGACGCCCGCAGCAAGTGGCACAGTCACAGCCAGTGGTCATGTCAGGTGATGAAAAGCGCCAGTTCAGCAAAATGGTTGAAAACCTGATTGGCACCCGCGGCGCAATCATTTTAGACAACAAGATGCATGTGCTGGGCAAAGTGCCCTACACTGAGCTTGCAACCACGCTGAAAAGCTTAAACACCGGCGTGTATGCTGTGGTGTTTGACGGTGTTGCTGACAAAGGCATCACTGATGTTGCTGAACGCGCAGGGGTCAAGCACGTTGTTGCCATGAACTCCCAAGCATCAAGTCAACGCGTGAATATCGTGACCGCAGCGCAATTATAATTTTATTTTCCTTTTTTCCATTACTTTTTTATACTTCTCATAGCTTAATTGACTAAAAAGAGGATGGCATACGAGATTATTTTAGGCAGGGAAGCTGCTGACCGTGAAAAGTTCGGCACAGCAGGAACGCTGTTATTGGGCAAGCAGTATGTGAAGATGGCTCAGGTGACCACCTTGGCTCAGCCAGTGTATCTTGATTTGAACAGGGCGCACGTATTGTTTGTCTGCGGCAAACGCGGTTCTGGAAAATCCTATTGCTTGGGTGTTATTGCTGAAGGTTTGGCAACTATTGAAGAGCCCTATAGAAGCAAGTTGTCCTGCATTTTGCTTGACACCATGGGCATTTATTGGACCATGAAGTTTCCGAATCATCAAGAAGAGGAGCTTTTGAAAGAATGGGGCTTTGAAGGCAAGGGCATTCCTGTTAAAATCTTCACACCTATTGGTCATTTTGACACGTTTAAAGAACAAGGCATTCCCACTGATGTGCCGTTTGCGATTAAGCCTTCTGAGCTGGGTCCTGAAGACTGGAACCTGACGTTTGACCTGAATGCAAACGACCCTCTGGCTATCTTCATTGAGCGGTTGATTCTTACCTTAAAAAAAGATAAAGGTGATTATTCTGTTGATGAAATCATTGCTGCTATCAAAGTTGATGCGCGTGTTGAGCCAAAAATAAAAAATGCTGCAATTAATCGGTTTACTGCTGTTGCGCGCTGGGGCATTTTCTCAAAAGAAGCCACGCCCATGCGTGAATTGGTGCAAGGCGGCCAAGTGAGCGTCTTGGACTTGTCTGCCTATGCTTTGATGCCTGGTGGCTGGAAAATAAAGCACCTGGTTATGGGCTTGGTCTGCGAGCGCTTGTTTATTGAGCGCATGACAGTGCGTAAAAATGAAGAGTTCCAAAGCATTCATTCTGCTATCCACTATATTGTTGCTGATGAGACTGCAGAAGAAGAGCGACTCAAAGGCAAGGAGATGCCTATTGTGTGGATTATGATTGATGAAGCGCACGAGTTTTTGCCTCGTGAAGGAAGAACTGCTGCGACCGATGCCTTGATCACCTTATTGCGTGAAGGGCGGCAGCCAGGCATTGCCTTGGTATTGGCAACTCAGCAGCCAGGCAAGATCCATACTGATGCCATGACCCAGTCAGATATTATCCTATCACACCGTCTGACTGCAAAAGTTGATACTGATGCATTAGGAAACTTATTGCAAAGTTATCTGCGTGCTGGTCTGGACAAAGAACTTGCCTTATTGCCAAGAGTTCCAGGCGCTGCATTGGCAGTTGATGACGTGAACGAAAGAATGTACCCTTTGCGGGTCCGTCCGCGCTTTAGCTGGCACGGTGGCGGCGCGCCAAAAATCGTAAAAGAAAAGAAAAAAATATTTGAGTTCTAAGAGAACTTTGGCACCATATCTGCATCTTTCAATGAGTTGATGTCATAATCTTTGAACATATAGGTGTCTTTGTTACCTGAGTCATACTCAATGACAACCTTCATAGGCAGACCATAGGTGTCAGACAGCCACATATAGGTTGTTCGGTCATCACCTGGAATCTTTATCTTGGTTGCACTGCGTGACTCAACAACTTCAGGGCCTACAATCTCTGCATACGTGACTTCTTTTATCCATTCATACGGTGTTTTTGAATAGTAGTCTTCGTACGCAGCATCAAAGATTTTTACTGTGTTGTCAGTATTGTGGCTCATGCAGCGTTTTTGTTCTTCGCAGCGTCCTGTTGCTGACTTGTCTGCACTGTCCAAGTAGACTGTGTCAAAGTAGGTGTCAATGATGTACGGATCAACAGGGAACAGATCAACCCTGATTTTGGTTCCTTTCACATTATAGGTATCTAATGCGCGCTCATCAGTGCCTGGACTTGCGTACAGGTAGGTGAAGCTTTGCACTTTTTGATCTGGTTTGGCAAGCAAGGCCTTGACTTCTTCGCTTGGTGCTTTAGCTGTTGTTGTTGGTGCAGGCGCTGGTGTTGGCGCTGGTGCAGGCGCTGGTGCAGGCGCTGGTGCTGCTTCTGGCTCAACTTCTTTTTCTGCTAACGGCACTGCAACTTCTTTTTCTTCAACTGGCTCTTCAACACTCACTGCAGGTTCTGCTGGTGCAGGTGTTGGTGGCGCACATGCTACTAGTAACAGCATGATGCCAAGTAGTGCTAGTACAATTTTGTTCATATGGTATCCCCCCGTTATCTTCGTTTCTTATGCGCAGTCAGCATGAGCTGGCTGTCTGGTGCAGCACGTGCCATGGAAAGCATGGCTGCAATGAACATAAGGAAAAAAACAAACCCAAAGGCAAACGCCCAGGGCATGGAATATTTAGGCAAATAGATTGCTGATATTAAGAATCCGATGATGCCACTCACCATGAACGCTGTGTTCAAGGGAGCATAGCGGGTCTTTGGCAGGGGAGCAGGCTCGACTATTCTGCGTGTTGTTCGTCGTTGTGTGCGCTTTTTCACGCGACGTTTCTTCCGTGCCATGGTTCTGGTTAATGCAGGAGAGGTATTTAAATGTTTAGGAAAAGGTAATGAATTTCAGCTTCTTGATGTCTTTGCGTGCTTGAGCCAGCTTTTTAGTAAAATCATTCATAAATGCAGTCATTTTGGCACAAGCAAGCTCTTTTATTTCACCGCTGGTCATCTTCCCTGACTTGTATTCGTTGTAGATTTTCTGCAGTTCTTGGTCATCTTCAACCAAGTGCTGCTTGAGCAGCTCAAACACCATGCATTTTTCCACTTCTGCACCTAAGCGGCGGTGTTCTTCAAGGGTTTCTCTGCCACCAGTCACTGCTTTTTTGATTTTCTTGCAAGCTTCTTTTGGGTCTTCTGGAAGTTCTATGCTGCCACTAGGCTTGCTTTTGCTCATCTTTAGTGAGCCGTCAAGGCTGGGAGTGAATTTATGATAGATGCTTGCTGGCGGAACAAAGTTATGCGTGCTTTTGGTTCTATTGACCACATCCCGCGTTAGTCTGATGTGCGGATCTTGGTCAACCCCAACAGGAATCATGCCAGGCATGCGTTTTTTGAGCTGCGGAAACACAATGTCTCCTACTTG
>JBFHWZ010000018.1:0-16324 GCA_041599235.1 Candidatus Woesearchaeota archaeon
AAGTCAGCTAGCGGAGTGCCTGGTTCAACGCCCTGCCAGACATAATCCTCAACATTGGTGATTTCCCACTCATGCGGATGGTTCCACAAGGTCCAGTAGTATCTCCATTCGTTCCAGCCAATACCCAGGTGCTTTACGTATATGCCGTTGTCAGCAAGTATTTTTCCAACTTTTCGGCCGGTCATGCAGGGTATGCTGTAACAATAGACTATGATGTCTTTATCTGGATTTTCTGCTATGAGTTGCTTGAAGGAAGTTAGTATTCTTTCTTTTGCGCCATAATCTGAAGTATCCCTGTCTTTGTATGCAGGTATGCTTACTGCGCCCAAGACATGTTCCTCAACATATTCTTCATGGCTTCGCAGGTCAACTAGAATGAAGCTCGTATCGCCTTTTGCCATTCCTTTTCGTATATGGTGCGGGCTGACATGCGTCGCTGTTTCGACGTCGTAAAATTCTTTTATTAATTCATCTTGGCTTGGAGTTCTTAATTCAAGATATGCATAGGAGGTAATCCCTCCTGCTAGAACGCCAAAAATGATTGCTAAGAGTATTGCTTGCGTGGCTGGTTGCGCTTTGGCCATTTTTCCATTCACCTCATTTTAAACGTATATTGCTTTACGCGCTTTGTTTATTTAAATTTTGCGATAAACAATTTTTTTTTATGTTGTTTTATGGTTTTAATGCGCGATGATGTGCTCCCCGCGCTTCCGAAATGTTTTTGAAGCCATCTTTCTCAAGCAGTTTAACTAGCCCTTGATTTATCTCACTTATCAACTGCGGGCCTTCGAAGATCATTCCTGTTATCAGCTGTATAAGCGAAGCTCCTGACTTTATTTTTTTGTAAGCATCTTCTGCAGAAAACACCCCTCCGCAGCCAATAATGATCAATTTGCCTTTCGTTTTCTGATATACATAGCTAATTAAGTCATTGGATGATTCGTTGATTATTTTGCCGCTTATTCCGCCTTTTTCAGGAACTGCTTTATCAATAATAGTATTGCTTCTTTTTTTGGTTAAGTTGGTGCATATGAAGCCGTTCACGTTATGTTTTTCTGCTACTTTTATTATTCGATCGATTTCTTTGTTCTTTAAATCAGGGGATAGTTTCAGAAATATTGGTTTTTTTGTCCGGATTCTGCTTATTTTGCCAAGAAGAAGGTTCAAGTGTAGTGGTTTTGTGAAAGGCTGTCCGCCAAAAGCATTTGGGCAGCTGATGTTGATGGTAAAATAGCTTCCGATGTTCGTGAATTGCGCATATGCTTTGACATAGTCAGCTATTCCTGCATTGAGTTCTGTTGTTTTTTTATTGTTTGTTTTTGCGATGCTTGTCCCAATTGGAATTTTAAACGTTTTTCCCCCTAGATTTTTTGCTATTATTTCGGAGCCTTTGTTTTTAAGGCCGTAATAGACAACCAAGCTTTTTGATTTCTTTAGTCGCCAAAGCCTGGGCTTAGGGTTCCCTTCGCATGATTCTCCAGTTATCGAGCCAACTTCTGCAAACCCAAAGCCTATTTCAGGAATAATGCTTGTTAGCTGCGCATCTTTGTCAAATCCTGCTGCAAGGCCTATTGGGTTGCTAAAAGTGATGCCCAGCATGTTTTGTTCAAGCTTTTTGTTGGAATAAGAAAAAAGCAGCGAAATAATGCCTCTTGTGGTGGAATAAGAGCCAAGAAATTCGCCAAAGGAAATCATGGTATCATGTATTTTTTCCGGGTCAATTCTAAAAAAAATATTTTTCAAAACAGTCTTGTAAAATAAGCGATTTATGCTATTTCTGAATTTGATGAGGTGTTCTTTCATTCTTCCTCTTTCACAATTAACGTTCCCTTCATTCCTGCTTCGGTATGGCCTGGAATATTGCAGTAAAACCCAAACTCGCCTGCTTTGTCAGGTGTGAATTGTACAGTTACGGTTTTCCCAGCAGGAAGTATTTCATGAACGCCAAATTCATCAATATCAAATGCGTGAACAATGTCCTTGTTCACAAAATCTATGCTTACTACCTGATCTTTATTTGCGATTATTGTTGAGGGGCTGAATCCCATGCTGAAAGCATCTATGATTATCGTCTCGTTTGGCATTACAGTTATTGAGTCTTCAACTGCTGCTGAAACGTTGAGCGGCCCTGGAATAAGATAGCCTGCCCATAAAATGCCAATAAACAAAATGGCGGCTGCATGAAGACCGGCTCCAGTTAGCTTGTTTTTATTGACTTTTTTGTAAACAAGCTTGTAGCTGAAATAAAGGCTCCATAAAATACCTACAGCCAGCGCAATGTATTTTGAAAAGGCAATGGCAGCTGGATTGATTTTAAGGTGCGGTCCTAAAAAGCCAAAGAGGATGGTGAAGAAAAGTATGAAAAAAGCCAATGGCAGGTAAATGTAGCCTGATTTTTTCAGTCCCGCTTTTGACCCTATTCCTGTTACTTTGCTTGTTAAATATGCCAAAACAGCGAAAAATAGCAGGCTCAACCCTATTGCTATTGCAAAGTCTGCAAAGCGCAACAAGGACCCTCTTAACTCCAAGCCTATAAAGCCCAGCACACTCCTGAAAATCTCAGTGCCTCTGGTGTTTAATGTGAAGGTCATTCCTATAAGTGCAATAATGAACAATGATTCGGGCATGGTGAAAGTAACTTCATCAACGATTTCCTTTCCTGGCATGACGAATTTGATTTTAGGCGAGTCATACGGGCAGTTCTTAATGCATTTTGTGCAAAGCAGGCAATTTTTGTTGCTCTTTATGTTAGCAATATTGTTTAACATGGGGCAGGGAGCGGTTTTTCCACCAGTCATGCATTCTCTTGTCTTGCATATCTTGCATTTTTCCTCTTGAGTTCGCAAACCTATGAATGACAGCCTGCTGAAAACCCCTAGAAGAGTTCCTATTGGGCACGCAAGCCTGCAAAAGCCCCATCGTGAAAACAACAGGCCAAAAATAAACGCTGTGCCGAAAAAGATGGTGAAAAACAATATGGTGATATTTGCTGACAAAAACAATCCAGATGCCTGTTCTGCAAAAACAACTATAAAGAAAATAATGTAAGCAACAAAGCCCCATTTTATTATGTTGGGGATTTTCCCTTTCCTTACCTTGTTGCCCAGTTCATTCGCCAAGCTCAGAGGGCAAAGAAAGCCGCACCACGCCCTGGCAATAAAGAGCAAGGTGAGATACAAAAAAGGCCACCATAACGTCCAAATGAAGAACATAGCAATGTTATCTGTTAAATGAAGTACTTCTATTGTTCCCCAGTAAAGCGCAAGCATGAGGACCAGAAGAAATAGTAGAGAAGTAATTCTAAAAAAAAGCGGGATTGGTCTTTTTTTGAAAAGTTGAGTAAAGCCAGTCATTCAAGCTTTTCATCATTGAAACAGCTTATCTTAATGGCTGTGAAACCAGTTTCAAATAAAGAAATCTTTAAATAGAGCCGATATTTTACATTTATTGTAATGGTAAAGGAAAAGACTATAGGTATGGCTTTGATGGTAACTGCAGCAGTTTTATTCCTAATCGGCTATGTTTATATCTCTGCAGCAGAACAAGCGTTGCTGAAAGGCCATACTTTAGGTCCAGAGGGCGAATGCATTCATCCAGAAGGCGCAATCTGCCCGTATGCAGAACTGAACAAGCTCACCATGCCAAAATATCTTGCGTTCTTTGCAGATCTTGGTTTGTTTGCATTTGGATTGTTCTTGTTCCTGAAGAAAAAGCCAAAGGAAAAGGCAGTCAGCAAGGCCAGAAAGGCCGCCAAGGCGCTGGGCGGTGATGAAGGTAAGGTATTTGACCTCATTGCAAAGGCAGACGGCATGATATTCCAGAACGAGCTTGTCAAGCAGTCTGAATTCTCTAAAGTTAAGGTCACTCGTGTCTTGGACAAGCTTGAAGCAAAAGGCCTTATTGAGCGTAGAAGGCGCGGCATGACAAATGTGATAGTTCTCAAGTGAAACTAGTTTCACCAGTATTACTATAAGGGGTTTCAAGATATCTACTTCTAGAGGTGTTTACCATGTTTTGGAAATTCAAAAAGAAAAAGGAAGAAGCAGAAGAGAAAGATGCAAAGGCAGAAAAGAAAAAGAAAAGACATGGTGGCTGCTGCCATTAGGAGGTAAAAATGACTGGGAAAAAAACAGAGAAGATAATTATTGGAGTTGTCGCATTCGCGATCGGAGCAACATTAGTGCTTGCAATTTTCACTAACAACGCTTTAGGGGGTATGGGGATGCATTCGATGAGTATGCAGTCAATGCATGATCATGGAAGCCATAGCCATGGCTCTGAAAAGGCTCTAAGCGCGTCACTTCAAGCAGCAGTTGATGAAGTTCCTGAGACTTTGAAAAAGCTTCCGTGCTATTGCGGGTGCCAGCATGAAAGCATTTGGGAATGCTATGAAGAAGGCATGATGGCAGGCGGCTGCGGAGTTTGCAAAGATGAAGCGCTTATGGCCCATGAATTGAAACAACAAGGACTGAGTGATGCAGAAGTGCTGGAAAAAGTAAAGGAGAAGTATGCTTAAAATGAAAATAAAGAACACTTTAGCGATATTGATGATAGCAGTTTTGGTTTTTCTAGCAGGGTGTTCTTCAGCAGAAAAAGTCACGGTCTATAAAACGGCGCAGTGCGGCTGCTGTGTTGGCTACATTGCTGCGCTTGATAAGGCTGACTTTGCTGTTGAGCCTAATGAAGTGCAGGACATGAGCCCTATCAAGGAAAAGTATGGCGTGCCTGCTGACATGCAAAGCTGTCATACTGCAGTTGTAGGTAAGTATTTCATTGAGGGGCATGTGCCGCTTGAGGCTGTGCACAAGCTGTTGGAAGAGCAGCCTGACATTGATGGCATAGCGTTGCCTGATATGCCTGCGGGCAGTCCGGGGATGCCTGGAGAAAAAACAGAACCGTTTGTCGTTTATGCAGTGAAAGACGGCAAAACATCAGAATTCATGACAATATAGGTGAAAAAAATGAAACAAAACATATGGTTGATAATGAACACGTTGTTGATTGTTGTTGTTTTGGTTGCCATAAGTATGGTTCACAAGCCGATGAGCATTGATGAACGCAGGGAGACGTTTATTTCAGCCAAGCACGACATTATGGGTGAGATGATGGGGCAGGGCAAGTACAGGTGTTGCCTTGAAAAGCCCTGCATGTACTGCATAGAGAAGACTCCAAAACACGGCGAAGGTGCTGAATGCAGTTGCTTAGAGGATGTGGTGAATGGAGTACATCCTTGCGGTGAGTGCATTGGAGAGATCATGGAGGGACATGGCAATCAATATTTGTCAAAGTATTTTGCAAAAGCTATAGCTGAGGAAGTGGGTGAACAGCACACTGACACGCTTAAGCAGATCATGCAAGAGAAGTATGGCATTCCTGTAGACGAACAAGCCTGACTTAACGTACGTTAAGCCAAAAATATATAAATTGAACAGTGATTTAATTTGGCATGGAAAAAAGAGTTATAGCACTACTACTGTTCGTTGCATTGCTGGGAGCATGCGCTCCAGGAAATAAGATTCTCATTAAGAACGAGGCCCCGTGGTATTTTCCTTCGGTGTTGCAGGTAGAGCCGGGCGATACTGTGGTGTGGGAGAACATGGACGTGGTGGTGCATCCTGTCAATACCTTAAGCGGTCCTGAAAAGTTCAGCAGCGGGCATTTCACTAAGCATTTTGAGCATACTTTTGACGAACCAGGTATTTATCATTACTTCTGCCCTGTGCATCCCTACATGCAGGGCTTTGTCGGCGTCGGCATGGACGTTCCTGATGATATGGTTCCGTATTGGGCAAAGCAATATCCTCCTGAAACAGCGCTTGAGCCTGTTCCAGGACCAGTGCCTGCAGAGCCAGGTGTTGGAGAAATATGGCTTGATGCGCAATTTGAAAAAGTTCCTGGCAAAGAATATGCTGGAACAGTTGTTGTTATTGATGCTGAAACCTGGCAGGTTAAGAATAAAATTGATGATAAAAGGCTGAACAATCCTCATAACTTGTGGCTGAGCGATGATGGTAATTCTATTATTCAGACAAACTGGTTTGATACCTATGTGAGCATTATCGATAGATACTCTGGCTTACTGATTAAGCATATTTACGTTGGTGAGAGCCCAGCGCACGTGATTACAGCCAATG
Organism: Candidatus Woesearchaeota archaeon; assembly: GCA_041599235.1. Lineage (GTDB taxonomy): Archaea > Nanobdellota > Nanobdellia > Woesearchaeales > ARS49 > JBFHWZ01. The sequence continues at coordinate 6,135 of JBFHWZ010000018.1, forward strand.
GCAAGGCGTATGTGACTTTGCAAGGAGCTGATGGCATTGCAGTGCTTGACCAAGTAACGTGGGCTGTTGAAGAGACTTTCAGGACTGTTGAAGGTGAGCACGAGCATGCCACTGAAGAAAAGCATGCAGAGCTAGGCACAGGACCGCACGGCCATTGGGCAACTGCTGATGGTGCATTATTCTCCGTAGGCAATACTGAAGGCGGCAGCATGGCTGTATGGAGCACTGAAACTCATGAGAAAGTGTTTGAGCATGAAACAGATCCTTTGCCCTTGATGTCAGGCATTAATGCTGATGGAACACGAGCGTGGGCAGCATCGCTTGCTACAGGCAGGTTCCAAGTGTTTGATCTTACAACAAAAAAGCAAATCAAGGAATTTAATGTTGGCAAGGCACCTATTCAGCAGATTCCCAGCCCTGATGGAAAATATATTCTTGTTGCTTTAACAGGTGATAGGGCTGTTGCAATTGTTGATGCAACAACCTTTGATTTAGTTAAGACCTTGCCAAGCGGTGCTGGAGCGCATGGCGTGTATTACGGGCCTAAGCAAAATGGCGGCATGTACGCATATGTAAGCAACAAGTTTGTGCCCTGGGTCACAGTAATAGATATGGATGCGCTCGAAGTTGCAGGGTATATTCCTTTACCGAAAGATTCATTAGGGGGACAGGGTATCCTGGCAGTATATGACTAAAAAAAGCAGTGTGCTGGCAGTACTGGCAGTAGTTCTGTTAGTTATGCCAGTGCTTGCGCATGTGGAAGAAGTTCCTGAAGGCCTTGCTTCTGATGCATTGCACATCAAAGGCTATGATATTACCTTCTTGCTTCCTGAAACCCTTAAGGTTGAAGAAGAAGCAAGCCTTGGTGTTGTTATTCGCGATCCTAATGGCCAGCCTGTGCAAGGGGTTGATGTGCAGGGCCAGATTGTTGACCCGCAAACCAGCAGGGATATTTTTTACGCAGCCACTACTGAAGTCAAAGCAGGCGAATATGCCTTTACCTGGAAGCCAAGCTTTTCAGGAGAATATTTTGCCCAGTTTATTTTCCTTTCAGCAGAAGATGAGATTCTGAAGCCAACGTTTGCATTAGCAGTGGAAGATCCACGCGCAGGCTATTGGCTGATTGGCTCAATTATTGTTGCAGCACTGTGCATTATTGTTGGCTTCTATGCTGCCTTGCCAAAGAAAAAGAAAAAATTCAATATAAAGCCGGTTCTTACAGGGCTTGTTCTTGGAGCAGTCTTTATTGGATTAGGATACAGTGTAGCCTATTTCTACCAAGCTGGTGGCGAGCGCGGTTATGTGGTGTGCGATGATGGCGCATGTGAGATTGCCGTGCACTGGCACGCAGAGCTTGAGTTAAGCACGTGCGGAGAGCGATATTTGCTGCCGAAAGAAGCAGGAAGCTTAGATGAGCAGCACACGCACAAAGAACCTAACAGGCTGCACTTCCATTCATTGACCAAGGCAACTGAGGATGGTGAGCTTCTTGAGCCAGAGAGGCTTACTGCAGGAGGATTATTCAAACAGCTAAACATGCCTTTCAACAGCGAATGCTTCAAGGATAAGTGCAATGGCGACCTCTGCAATGGCCAGCCTGGCAAGGTGACTATGTCTGTCAATGGCGTTCCTAACACTGAATTTGAAAACTATGTGTGGAAAGACGGCGATGTTATTAGGATAGCATTTGAGTGATTTGGCGTAAGTTTTAAAAGCTAAAACGTATTTTTAAGTAGTATGAAAATATTGTTTTTAAATCCGCAATATCCTGACACGTTCTGGAGCTTTAAGCATGTTCTTAAGTTTATTTCCAAAAAAGCAGCTTTTCCCCCGTTAGGATTGCTGACTGTTGCTGCAATGCTGCCCAAAGAATGGCAGAAAAAGCTGGTTGACACTAATGTGCAGGCGCTCAAAGATGCTGATATAGAATGGGCTGATATGGTATTCATCGGCGGCATGATTGTCCAGAAGAAAAGCGCGCAGGAATTAATTGACCGCTGCAAGGCAAAAGGGAAAAAAGTGGTAGCTGGCGGGCCAGTGTTTACAACCCAATACCAGAATTTTACTGGCGTTGACCATTTTGTGCTTAATGAGGCAGAAGTCACGCTTCCCCTGTTCCTTAAAGACTTGAAAGACGGCAATCCAAAAAAGCTGTATGCTTCTATGGAGCGGCCTGATGTCACCAAAACCCCTGTTCCCTTGTGGGAGCTTATCAACCAAAAAAAATATGCTGCGATGGCTGTCCAGTATTCAAGAGGATGCCCGTTCAATTGCGAGTTCTGCGATATTGTCATAATGAACGGTAGAGTTCCGCGAACGAAGGCGCCAGAACAAGTGGTTGCTGAATTCCAGGCATTGTATGATGCTGGCTGGCGGGGCACGGTGTTTGTTGTTGATGATATCTTTATTGGCAATAAGCTGAAGGCAAAGGAACTGCTGCCAGCATTGATTGCCTGGCAAAAGCAGCATAACTATCCTTTTGCATTGCTGACTGAAGCAAGCACTAATCTGGCAGATGATGAGGAACTGATGAACTTAATGACCAGTGCGAACTTCTCAAAAGTATTTCTTGGTCTGGAAACGCCAAGCGTTGAAGGCCTGAAAGAAGCAGGCAAGATGCAAAATGTAAGCAGAAACCTTGCAGATACAGTCAAGATTATCCAGCAGCATGGCATGCAGGTCATGGGCGGCTTTATTGTCGGATTTGACAGTGATACTGACAGCATATTCAAGAACCAGATAGACTTCATTCAGCAAATAGGCTGTGTTGTTGCAATGGTAGGGGTGCTCAATGCGCTGCCCCAGACGCGCTTATGGCAAAGGCTGAAAGCAGAAGGCAGGCTGCTCAAGGATACAACCGGAGACAATATGGAAGCCACTGTTAATTTTGTGCCTAAAATGGGCGCTGAAAGGCTGTTACAAGGATACCGGGAAATACTGGCGACTATCTACTCGCCAAAGCAGTATTATGAGCGAATACAGACCTTTATTCAGAATTACAATCCAAAAGTAAAAACCCATGTTAAGCTGCAGGAAGTCAAAGCGTTTTTCAAAAGCGTATGGGGCATCGGGATACTCTCAAGAGCGCGATTCCATTACTGGAAGCTATTGGCAACAACCTTTTTCAAAAAAAGAAAGGCATTCCCTATAGCGGTTGAGCTGGCCATTTACGGGACGCACTTTCAGAAAGTTGCTGAAAAAAGCCTGAACGCAAAGCTTTGACCGGTCACAAGCTTTTTATACCCTTTCTTTTTCCAAACGCTTTCATGAAATTAGATGTGAGTGAAGATAAGGGTTTGGAGGATCTTGTCCAATTGGATGCAAGTGTCCGTGAGCTTGTGCGCGAAGTGCTTGAGCATACGGGCCATAAAGCATTTGCCTATGATCCGCGTGACGGTGCGCTCTATGTTGGCGATTCAGTTGGTGAAATCGCTCATGAGATTGCTGACAGCTATCGCGGGCCAAAGCATGATGGTATGATCTTGTTCGGAACCCCTGCTTCTTGCTTGGAAGCGTATATAACCGTGCCGCTGCAGTGAAAAAGCTTAAATACTGCTTTCTATGACTTCAGAATGCGGGGCTATGGGTTAGCTTGGTATACTTTTTGGTTTGGGACCAAAAGACCCCGGTTCAAATCCGGGTAGCCCCATTGATGAGGTGAATAGGGCTCGCAGTATTCTGCAGTGCCGCAATGCATGGGTGAAATAACGTTTGGGATTGAGGTTGAGGCATATACAATCTCAATTCCAGACTATAGAATTACGCGAGAATTGCTGTTTCCAAAAAGAGGCGCTGTTGAGCGCGGCGAGCGCTTCACTAAAGATATTAGTATTGGTATTGAGTATAACAGCAAGATTTTTCATTCAGTGCGCGAAGGATTGTTTTTGCTCAAGGCAGGTCTGAGAAAATACATCCATAGATACTTCTTTGCCAAAGGCAGAAAAAAGTACTCGCAGTCTGTTTTCTTTACGGGCGGCTGGCGTGACCGTTTTGCAGGCGCGCACATCCACATAGGTCTTGGGCAAAAAGGCATTGATTACAAGACTGCTGAAAGCCTGTCAATGGCATTGCATGACCATATTCCTTTTCTGATTGCCATCACTGCAAACAGTCCGGTGTGGGCTGATGCTATTACCAATAAGGCATCTATGCGCTTGCTGAGAGGTTCCTATGAGTATTGTGGTGATGTGAAGCGCAAGAAATTATCACGCGACCATTATGATGAGATGAATTTCAATAAGGGCACTAAGCGCAAGGCGCCGACATTGGAACTGCGCATGTTTGATGCTAACATTCCTGAATATTTGATTGCTGCTTTGACTGTAGTTCAGGCAGTGACCTTGCGATGGCAGAGAACCAAGAAGCCACTGAACCTCACGCGCCATAAGCTGTACTTGCAGGCGCGTGAATCAGCCATTCTCAAGGGTGCTGAAGCAACGCTGTATTGGAATAATGAGCCCCTGACAGTCAAAGAATATGTTGACCGCTTTTTTGATACCTTTCATGAGGAATTATATGAAATGGAGGTTCCCCATGACATTCTTGATGTGTTCAAGCTTTTGAAGCGAGGCTGGAATGGCGCGCGTATTTTGAGGCGCGCTGCGCTCAGCACCAGAGTTCGTTCAAAGCATGTCTGGCAAAGAAAGTTTTCACGCAGGTATGCGCATGCTGTTGAGCGTTTACTGAACGGCGGTTCGCTGCAGGAGTTTGCAAAAAATCTTGGCGTGAAGCTACCCAGCATACGGAGGACGCAGCTTGAATAAGTGCCCAGTGCAGTAATTCTGTAATGGTGGCTAAAGTTTAAATATGCTCCAAGGGGTGTTCTAAGTATGGCGATTGTCAGTTTTGAAGGCACTGCATTGGTTTTGCTGATTATTTTGTGTTTTGGCTTGTTAGTGCCTGAATTGTTTAGAAAGCTCAAGCTGCCTTTTATTTCTGCGCTGGTGCTGGTTGGCTCAGTGCTGGGACCGTATGGCTTTAATTATGTGCAATCAAATGAAGTGATTGAGTTCTTCGGGTTCTTGGGCAGTGCGTTCCTGATGCTGATGGCAGGGTTGGAAGTGCGCATGGAGCACTTGACACGTTTGAAAAAGCGCATCGGTATCATGGCGATTATGAATGGGCTGATTCCTTTTCTGGTGGGCGTTGCTATTATGCGCTTGTTTGGCTACCCGTGGTTTTCCGCTATTTTGGTTGGCACGATTTTCATTTCGTCAAGTGTTGCGATTGTCATCAGTTCGGTGAAGAGCGCAGGGTTCTTCCATAAAGAGATTGGCGAAACCATTGTGTCTGCAACCATCCTCGAGGATATTGTCAGCTTATTCTTATTGGCAGTTATCCTGCAGAGCGTTGCACCTATAACTGCATTTCCGCTGCCGATCTACTTTCTCATTTTGGCTGCATCGATTTATGTCCTTAAAAAATTCCTGCCGCCGTTTGCCAAGTTCTTTTTCAGGCATTTGCGCCGCATTCACAGCAAAACAGAGGAGTATGAGGATCAAATGCATTTTGTCATAGCGTTGCTGATTGGTGTTTTGCTGTACTTTTCAGGCCTGGGCGTGCACCCGATTGTTGCTGCATTCCTTGTTGGCGTGCTGCTCTCAGATGTTATCACGTCGGAGACATTGTTCCAGAAGATTCACACTATCGGGTATGGCTTGTTCGTGCCAGTATTTTTTTTCATCATAGGCATGCAGATGAACTTGAAAATACTTGCCAGTTTTGACCTTCGCAATGTTTTTATGATAACCTTGATTGCTGGCTTGATGGCATCAAAGTTCTTGAGCGGCTATTGGAGCAGCAGGCTAGTTAAATTTTCAAAAAAGAATGCCAAGCTGTTTGGTGTTGCATCGATTGCGCAGCTGACAACTACGCTTGCAGTAACCTATGCTGCATCAACCCTGAACATTATTGATCCGGTATTGGTCACTGCCATTATCATTCTGACGGTTGTGACAACCTTCTTTACGCCGATTGTGCTGAATCTGCTTGCGCAGAAAACTTCCCGATAACTTTTTAAAGCATCCTTTGTCTTTGCACCACTATGGCTGAAAAAGAGAAGCGGGGTATCACAGTCAAAAAAGCTGATAATTTCAGCGAGTGGTTCACCCAGGTTATTGGCGAAGAAGGTGCGCAGCTGTCTGATATTCGGTATGGCGTGCAGGGCTTTATAGTGCACAGGCCCTGGGCTATGCAGATGTTCAGGAAAATCTATGAGCTGCTTGAAGCTGCTGTTGAAGCAGATGGCCATGAGCCAATGCTCTTTCCCACTGTTGTTCTTGAGGATAATTTGTTAGAGGAAAAAGAGCATGCTGGTTTTATGCCTGATGTGTTCTGGATTGATCGTGCAGGCAGTGAGAAACTGGAAAAGCCTATTGCGCTCAGACCAACAGGAGAAACACTGATTTATCCCACGTACTCGTTATGGGTGCGCGGCCATACGGACTTGCCTTTGAAAGGTTATCAGAGCAGGATTACTGTATTTAGGAATGAAAAAGCCACAAGGCCGTTTCTCAGGGGAAGGGAATTCATGTTCTTTGAAACTCATGATGTGTTTAAGGATCATAAAGGTGCCTTGAAGCAAATCAAGACAGATATGAAGATTATGGATAAGATTGTCTGGAAAAAGCTCAAAGTGCCGTTCATCTTCTTCAGGCGTCCGCAATGGGATAAGTTCAAAGGGGCAGATGATACCTATGCTTCAGATACCTTAAATCCTGACGGCAGACGAAATCAGATCAGCTCAACCCATGATCTTGGCCAGAATTTTGCCAAAGCGTTTAATATTCAGTTTACTGACGAAAAAGGCCAGATCCAGTACGCATACCAGACCTGCTTTGGCCCGGGTATTTGGAGAATCTTTGCAGCTATTGTTGCTATCCATGGCGATGATACAGGGTTAATAGTGCCGTTTGATATTGCGCCACGTAAAGTGGCTATTGTGCCTATTTATTTTAAAGATGAAGCAGTGAATGCAAAAGTCAAAGAGTTTGGCAAGCGTTTAGAGAAACAATTGAAAACCTTTAATGCTATCTTTGATGACAGTGATCACAGTCCTGGTTACAAGTATAACCAGTGGGAGATGCTGGGTGTGCCTATTCGGCTAGAGATTGGTCCTAAAGAAGTTGAAGCAGACCAAGTGACGCTGGTACGAAGGACCAGAAAAGAAAAAGAAAAAGTCAAGCTGCCGTTCTTGAAAAAGCGCATCAAAGAAGCAGGCAAAGAAATAGATGCTGATATTGAAAAAAACGCAGCTTCCTATTTTAAGAACAATACCAAAGCCACTACCTCATATGAAGAACTGCAGAAGATCATTAAGGAATTCAGGGGCTTTGTGAAAGTGCCCTTTTGCACTATGAAGGTAAAGGGCAAAAACTGCGCAGACCAGCTCAAAACAGACACGGGCGGCGCTGATGTGTGCGGCACTCCTTACAAGATTGTTGATAAGCCCAAACCAGGCGATTTCTGCATAGTATGCAAAAAACCTGCAAAATACATAGTGTATGTGGCAAAAAGCATCTAAAATAACAGTTAGCTTTATATATGCGTGATTTCTTTTTTCCTCTAGAAACGGGTTAAAAGGGGTAGGTGCTTTGAACAGCGATAATCGAACTATAGTACTCTTAATTTTCATATTACTATTGCTCAGTGGCTGCAAGGGTATTACTGGCGCAGTTGTTGTTGATGGTGATGCTGATTCTGTGCAATCTTTTGGTATTAGCAACCTGGTTGTTAAGATTGATGGCTCTACTAACCTATCCCAAGACTTTACTGGCATTCAGACAGTTGAGTTCTTTGACATAACTGCTCCTGTAGCAGCTTTTGAATGGGATTTTGACAACTACCTGCTTAACCTTTCTCAGGTTGTTATTGAGCAAGTGACTGGCGAGCTTGCCTTTGGCGGTTTAGACCTGCTGCCGAATTTCACTAAAACACTGTATGTTGACAAGAACAGCTATGCAACTGTTTGCATTCTTGATACCGCGAATGCCTCAATCATTGATTTTACTGGTGATTGTTCTGGACCTGCTGAAGTGAGCATCTCCTGTGATGGAACACAGGGAGACTATGCTTGCGAGGACTATGGCGAATGGTGGAAAATCACTGGCCTTACGCATTCTGCTATCAAAAGTTATGGCAATGCAACAGTAGCGATTGCAGCAGAACCAGTGCAGGAAACAACAGCAGAACAAGCGCAAGAAGAGCAGGCACTGCCTGAGCAAGCTCAAAAGCCTGAAACGCCTCCAGGAGTGCAAAAAGTAAAGCTCAACGAACCTGTTAAGGACACTAAAGATAAAACAGTGGGAAAGAAAGTTGAGGATGATGCTTCTTTTGAAACCTATTTCGCCTTTGTTGGTGAAGTAGGCAATGACTTTGTTGTTACGTTCTATCATGATTCCAGTACTGCGCAGCCAGTCTGGGTTGAAGGTGATGTTGCCTACACGCTTTCAGCAGACACTGCACAGCCCTCAGAAGAAATCACGCTGACAGTGCCGTTGGTGGATGGTAAGGTGCCAAAGTTCAAACTACATGTCGGGCCTGATTCCGAAGTGTTCGAGTTTGGTATCACAGTGATCACTGTTCAAAGCTATCCTACCCTGAACGGCAATTGGACTGTGGTCTTTAACACCACCGGCACTGCTAATTTATCAATAACAGGCATTAATGGAACTGCCTTTGGCACTGACTTAGAATTCCTTGAATTGAAGTGCGGCAGTACGCCTGTTTCGACGAGCTTTGATGGCACTACTGTCACTGCAACTGATTATAACTGTTCAGAGCTGGGCTCAGAAACCAGCAAGGTCATTACAGGCGGCGAGCACCATTTGCAGTTCAGCTTCGGCGATGATGTTGCCTATGCGCATAACCAAGTTGTGGTGAGCAGCTGCCAAACCATCAGTGCATCGGGCGATTATGAACTGAACCAAAGCATTACTGGCGGCGGAACCTGTATTAACATTAGCTCAAGCGATGTAGAGCTTGACTGCGCAGGGTTCACCATAACCTATGGAACAAATGGCGGCTCTACGTGGGGAGTTAATATCAACTCAGCCTTTACTACGCCGTTCTCAAATGTAACAGTCAGGAATTGTATAATTACCAGAACAGTAGCAGGTTCAGGAACTTCAGGTGACGGTATTACTACGCAGGCAGTTGTTGCCACCAGTGATCTAAGGATTATCAACAATACCATTTCAACAAATGGCAATCAGGCTGCGCGCGGCATAGTTGTTGTTGGGAAAAACAATCTGATTGCAAACAATTCAGTTACAACTGATAGCACCTTTGATAGCAACATTGGCATTTTTGCCTTGGATGCAAATAATAACACCATTACAAATAACGTGATCAGCGCATCAGGCCAAGGCGGTGCACCCGCGCCAAACGATGGCATTCGTTTAACCCGTGCGCATAATATGACCATTTCCAATAACAACATTACCACTGGCGGCACGCAGGGAAGCAATGATGGTATCAAGATTGAGCTGTCTAAAAGCAATACTATTACGGGCAACATCGTGATTGCGACCCAAACAGGTTCTGATGCTATCAAAATAAAGGGTAGCAGGCACAACTTCTTCCAAAATAATAGGGTTAATGCATCAGCAGCAGGAACATTTGAATGGACTGCTGAAACATTTTCTTCAAATATATCCATCAATAACTCAGCTGCGAACTTGACCTTGGTGAGAAATGGCATTTCAATAAGCTTGATTGACTTTAATGGAACTGACGTGCGAGCATTGCTTACTACAGAATCTCCTGCTACTATTAGCAACCCTGGTCAGGCCAGTCTTGGCAAGTTTGTAACAGCAACAAGCAATAACCCTAATTCTTGGCTGTTGTTGAATTTCAGCTATGCAGATTCTGAAGTTACTGCTCAGAACCTCAATGAATCAACCTTGCAGGTGTTCAAGTTCAATACATCGAATAGCCAATGGGTCAATCAAAGCTTCTTCAGCGCAAAAGGCCTTGATACGACAAATAATTTCGTGTTTGTCAACATTACGGACTTTACCAGCACCTTTGGCGTCTTTGGACAGAGCAATGTTATGGCATGTCCAGCCACTATCGCTGCAAACACCACGCTGACTGAGAATTTGACAAGCAATGGCACGTGCTTATCCTTTGGTGCAGATAATATTGAGCTAGACTGCAATGGATTTACTATCCTTGGCAATGGCTCAGGC
>JBFHWZ010000019.1:0-16312 GCA_041599235.1 Candidatus Woesearchaeota archaeon
CATCGTTTGGATCATCAAAGCAGGCATATCCTTGAGCGCAAGGTATTCCTTCTAAGCCACCGCAGAATTCAAGCTCTCCGCTGCCTGTTACAGGCGGGCTCTCAAACACCCACAAGATTGCTTCTGCTGTTGTTTGTGGTCCGCCATTGAAGCTCCTGCTCAAGTATGCTGTGTTTCCTTCAGGGAACAGTCCTTCTGGAATTGGATTTGATTCTCCTATGGTTACACTGAACTCTCCGCCAGTTGCCTGGAAGTCTTTATCTTCACAGTAAAGCGCTATAGCGCCTATCGCATGATGTAAACAGAATGTTCCTGTGTATACTCCGTCTCCATCAGTAAGTTCATTTGCGAAGCTGCTGTACTCAATTGTTTGAACTCCGTCAGTGTTGTAAACGCATGTTTCGTCAATTATGCCATCGCCGTCTTCATCAATGCCATCTCCGCATCTGTCAACACTTAATGGTGCTGGTGGGCTTCCTGCAAGGCATCCTGCTATTGGCGTGTTTGCGCATCCGTCAATTGTGTTTGTGTCAGTTGTACATGGGTCATCATCGTTGCAGTCTCTAGCGTCAATGCAGTTGCCGTATGCGTCAAGTTCCTGGTCAGCTGGGCATTCTGTTGGCTGTTGTGGCGGTGATGCTGATTCGCATCCAATGCTTTGCATGTCTGCCATGATGTCATCTGGCTGTAATGCTGCGTTGGATATCTTGATTTCATCAAGCTGGCCCATCATGTGTCTGAAGTAGTTTGAGCCAAAGCCCAATCCAAAGCCTGTTGAGCCGAACAAGGTTCCTGTGTATGGCCGTTGGCTGTCTAGTTGGCCGTTGATGTACAGGTTCATATTTTCTCCGTCAGCAACTACTCCGATGTGCGTCCATTTGTCTACTGGTAGCGGTGCTGAAGATGCTGTACAACTTGTTATTCCTTCTGGATCGTGTGTTTCTACAAGCACGTGTCCGTCTGCTACTGCTGAGCACACGTTCCAGTCATTGATTCCTATCATGGTGTCTACATTGTTGTAGCCGCCTGCGTCTGTTCCCATGAATCCTTGGTTGCCTGAATGGTCTGGGTTTACCCAGAACGTTACGCTTCTTGTTCCTTCAAAGGTGTTTGAAGTTGTTGCGCTTCCTTGCTGGAAGTTAAATGCTTCTCCTTCAACTCCTGGAGTGAATGATACGCTTTCACTTAAACTTAAACCGGTTCCGCCAGCTGAATCTGTTGCATCATCTGCTTTCCAGTATGCTAGTAGTTGTGGAACTTCATAGCATGTTTGTGGTGCGTCTTCTTGGCATTCGCCTGCGTCATTACAGAAGAATCCGTCAGGGCATCCGCCGCATGGATTATCTGGTTGACCTGAATGGTATGCGTTGATTTGGTTTTGCAGGTCTGTTATTTGTGATTGCTGTGCTGCTACTTGTTCTTGCAGTGCTGCAATCAAGCCACTTTGTGAGCTTACTAAGGTATTCAGGTCAGTGATTTGTGCATCTTGATTGTCATTGACTGCTGAGATTCCTGCTACATCATCTTGCAGTGTTGCTATGCCTGAATTCAATGCGTCAATCAGTGTTTGCTGTGCTGCATTGTCAGCTGCATTAGCATCAATTGCAGTCTGTTGAGCTGCATTGTCAGCCTGTAGCGCTGTCACATCAGTTCTTAGATCATCAATTTGTGCTTGCAGGCTTGCAAACCAAGCATTCACGGTATCTACAAAGTCATTGAATGCTGTTTCTAGTGTTGTCAGTTCTGTTCTGGTTGAATAGTCTGCGTCGTTTGTCAGCTGTGCGTTTCCTTCGCCTGCTGTTACTACGTCAGAAGCTAGTTTTGATGATGCAATGTTTGCTGTGTCTGAAACATCTGCATCTGTGATTATACCGTCTGTTAGTCTGTCTGCGTTTACATTATATAGTCCTGAGCCGTCTCCCATGAAGATTGATGCCAGAACGTTTCCTGCGACTGTAAGTGTTTCGCTGGGGAAGGTTGTTCCTATGCCGACGTTTGTTCCGTCGTCAGTTATTTGAGAATTGCCGAGGATTTTGGCGTCCAGGAATTTTGTTATTTGGTTGGGCGTTCCTTCGCCCGTAAAGGGTGTTGGCGGTGTTCCTCCGCCGCCTGCTCCTCCTGGTGCTCCTTGCGCTAGTACTGTTGGCGCAATAAGCAGAGAAAGCACAACAAATAGAGTTAGTAGTTTTTTCATCTAGACACCTCCCCGTTACTGTAGAACGGTTGTCAATATTAAACCCTAATTTTAAGATTTATTTAAGTTTTCCGTAGTTACCATTTAGTGAATGCACCATAAGTATTAATATGATGGCGTATTTCTTTACTTTATGGCTGATTATAAGACCAAATGCGCTAAGTGCAAGAATGTGTGGGTGTTAGTGAGCGCGCGCACCCGTTTTCCTATCTGTTATGAGTGCCAAAAGCCTGAGCTTACGGGCAAGATCAAAGATCCTAAGATGAAGAAATTATTTGCCATTCCTGAAGAACTATATAAAGAAAATCTTTTTTTGCGCAGCATCAAGGCAAATTACCTGCGTTTTGGTTCATTGACTGAAAAACAAATCGAAGCATTTAAGAAGGTTGTTGCTGACTTAAAGAAAAAAAAGTGAAAGTATGATTCAATACAGGAAAACAGTGGAGCTTCCCACTGCTGCGGAAACGCGCTTCTATGACATCACCGACACCCTAAACAGCGCGCTCAAGGACTGGGGAACTAAGCAGGGTTTTTTACTCGTGCATCCTATGCATACCACTGTTGCGGTGTATGTGAATGAACATGAGCCGTTCTTGTTTGAGGATTTATCAGATCACTTGCAGGGGCAGGTGCCGCGCCGTTTAGAGTCGCCGTACAAGCATGATAATATTGCTGAGCGTGACTGCCCTGAAGATGAGCCCTTGAATGCGCATGCGCATTTGCGCAGTGCTTTTTATGGCAATGCATCTGTTACGCTGTCGTATAATGCAGGGCAATTGCAGTTAGGCACATGGCAAAGGGTTTTGTTTGCTGAATTTGATGGTCCTAATCCGCGCAAAGAAAAAGACGGCAGCCCAAGAAAGATTTTACTGCATGCTATGGGCGATTAATCAGTTTCTGGATGGTTTGCAGCAATATACTCACTGATTCTTTTTTTGATCCTGCCTGCTGCCCTGAACAGGTCTCGTCTGGTTGCAGCCATTTGCGCAACTTGGGCGTGCACAATGTCAGGATGATAGTTTTTTTCTATTGCTTCATATAAGTCCGGCAGCTGCGGTGCAAACCTGCTGCCTTCGCAGAATTTTGCTAAGCGCCAGGATAGCTCTTCAGTGCGCTGCTCGTCTTTGTAGCGTGTTGCGTCCATCAGGGGCGCAACATAGGTTTGGAGCATGTAGTTCTTGAGTTCCCGCGGGTCAATTGCGCTCCAGGTTGGCTCAGTGAATTCTCTTTCTTTTTGTATTGGCTGGTCAGGGCGGTCAACGACCTGCTGGCTCCAGCGCTGGAAATAATAATCAATACTGTGCTTGGTTGCTTGCTGCCAGAGCTTTGCGTCATTGAACTCACCTATGTAGAGAATGTCTGCGTCAACAGTTTCTATGTTTTGGGTTGTGTCAAACTGCAGTTTGCCTGCGTAAATAGGCTGTACTTGCACAAAGCCGTGGAAGCCGTGTTTTTTAAGTGATTCTTCTGCTGATTCCTGCATGGCATGCATCTGTTCTTCAAGCTGTTCTGGGCCCATCTGGGTGTTTTTCATGAACTGTGCTGCGTCTGGCGTTGCAAAGACACCAGTGTAGTCTTGGTGGTGTTCATCGCAATTGTCACAGTCTGCATCGAGCTTTGCATAGATAAGAACTCTTCCTTCTAGATTGTCCCACTCACCTTTCTGTAAATCCATTATAGCGTTTCTCCTATGGTTTCTATATAAAAGTTATGACGCACATATAAAGGTTTGGTTAATATTAACTGACAAGTAGTAAAAAGAGAAAAGCTTATAAATCAAGGGAAGTTTTTATATAGTATGGGGTTGCGTTCATATATGTACGGGGGAATAGGCTATCTATCATTAGCAGCAGAAGGCTTTGGAGCATTCAAACTGCTTCCCTTGCTTGAAAAAGAGCCAGCAGCACTCTACAGTGCAGGAGCACTAGGAGCAGGAGCTGTAGCAAGCATCGCCTTGATCATGGCAGGAAACAAGGTCAGCAAGCTGGAAAAGCGCGTTGACCAGTTGCTGCCCAGCAATGCAATACGAGAGCATACCCGAAAACACAAACGGTGAGTGAAGATGGAACAACAAGAACAAGAACAAACACTAGAAGGAATAACAGGATTATCAACAGTACCTTTTACTGACTTGCACAAGTACTCAGGCACTGAGTACGCAGGCACTGAAGAAGTCAGGCCTAATGCAGTGCAATTATACGTCGCAGGACAAGCATACTTGCGAACTGGCCCTGAAGACCATCCTGAACTGGTCGAACAATTCTTAGAAGAATGCAAAGCAGCAGGCTGGGATCTTGGCAAAGAAGATTATGAAGTAGCAGGCGCAGGCAAAGCAATCATTGAACCGCACGTGCGCATGCTTGCCTTTGACGGCGCAAGCCTTGCCTACAGAAAACGCCCAGACTATATGCACATGATGGCACTAGCACAACTCCATCCTGAATGGAAGATGTTCCGCTAGTACGGTGTTCTGACAATATCTTTGCGCCATCGCTGACAGCGCAAATATTCTTTTTCGCACACAATATCTTTCATAATTGGCCCTTGCCGTTTGTACTGCAAGCGCCAGACCAAGTCTTCAGTATTCAAGGTCGTGCAATACTGCCAGCCCTTGTCAGGCTGTTCGTGCGTGCCCACTTCAATAACTATGCTGTCAAGCTGATTCCAGCCCCTGCGCAGCACTAAAGAATATTTATCTTCTGGAGGAATCTGGCCTTCACCAGCAATAAAACCCTGCTCGCTGATAGCCCGCATAGGCCGATTGCATGCAAACCTGCCTTGCAAGTCACGCACTGAGCCAGACATTTTCATCGCTGGCGCAATATACTCATCAACAGAAACAGCAGCAGTGCTGCCATCTTGGACTAACAGAACAAGACCAGTTGTGGCAACAATGCCAATAATAAGGAATACTGAAAATTCAGTTCGCATACGATCACCTCTGAGGATACCTTAGCACTCATACTATTTAAGTGTTTCCTGACGAAATGTTTTTATAATACAGTGCATTTTGTTTTATCGGTGGGAACAGTGAGTCTAGAACACATAGCAAAAACTAATTTTCATAGACTGCCAGAACGGCTTGAGCCCTATGATCAGGCCTTTGTGCAGGCGTATGTTGATGGCAAGCCGTACTTGCGCATTGGCAATAGCACCCATCCAGGCGTGCTATACAGATTCTTAGAAGAACTAGGACCTGAGCTCGTCCCTGCAACAGCACTTGAGCAAGGACGCTTAACTGTTCCTGATGCTAAAGGCGAACATTACGAAGCAGTGGGCATGGGCCTGGTAGAAATCTTCATGCAGGATAAAAAAGCACTATTTGGCGGTTCAAGCATGATTTATGGCCAAATCCCTAACCAAGAGCATCTTACACAACTGCAGGAACAGCTTGATGGCTGGACACTGGAAATCAAGCCAGCTTCTGACGCATAAGCCTGTAGAAACGGTCTAATTGTTCTTCATACAGTCGTTGCTGGAGCAAAACAAGTTCTGTTATCACAATCTCAAACTGGTGATTCGGAATAACACTATAGCATGACTTGGGCCCAGCAGCGCTTGGTATGACAAAATAATCATTCATTTTATCATCACGGTCCTTGAGAATACCCACCTGCGGAGGAGCGCAGTCCTCTTCAGCAACAAAGTCAACTAACGAACCAACAACGTCCCCTAATTCTTCACAGCGCGGCGGCTCCCTAAAATCAAAAACAACCCTCGGAATGCCATGATCTGCTCGTTTGTAAATACCTTCTAAAAGCTGCATAGCGGCGTAGTAGAAGCGCACTAATTTAAAGTTTTTGACTAATATGCTGTTACGTTAGCGTCTATTTCTGCCCAGTCCAAGATAGAGCCTTGGTAATTGTACGCATTGAATCCTTGTTCTAATGCTAACTTTGTTGCTTGTTCGCTTCTATTGCCAGACCGGCAGTAGAAAATGAGTTTCTTTGTTTTTGATAGCTTGAATTGCTCAAAGTTTTTCAAAGCAGTTGGAATAATTCTTAACGGGATGTGTCTGGCAGTAGGAATCATGCCGTATTCAAGTTCATCATCTTCTCTGACATCTACGAGAATGTAGTCTGCTTTGGAGTCTATTAATGCTTTGAGTTCATCTCTGGTGATATTCATACAAGAAAAAAAAGGGAAGAGGTTATTTAAGGGTTGTGGGCAATCCGGCTCAAAGCTTTGCGCTTGATGATACAACTGCAAAAATAACCAAGAGCCCTGCGGTGCCATACCATAAACCTGGAAATCCTCCAATGAAAATCAGGCCTGCAGCAATCAATGGGCCAACAACATTTGCGAGCGGATATGACATTTTAAAGATGCCATAAAACCGGTCCTGGTCTTTGAGCTTTGCAGCCCTGAAAAGATACGTGTCCTGCACGGGCTCAATAAACGCAGAGCCCACATTAACAACAGCCATCAATACCAGAACAATTGAGACAATCGGAATAACATCAAACAGCGCCGTTATTCCTGCCAGCAAAAGAAAGCCAATAACCAGAAAAGGCCTGAGTCTGTGCTTGTCTGCCATCCTGCCAATAAAAGGTTCTAAGAGAATAAGAGGAACAATTCCTCCTGCAAGCACAAGGCCAACAATAGTATCGCTGTACCCCAGTTGTGTCGCAATATAGATCGGGAAATAAATCTCATGAATAACCCACCAAAAGCTCAGGCCTGTGCCGACCAAAAAAACCTTCCACATCTCAGGGGCCTTGAAATAATCAAGCAGGTTACTGCCCACAATCTTAGTGAACTTTTCTGTTTCCCTGACCTGCTCCAAGAACTCGTGCTGCGTACGGTAGTTGTACTGGAAAACTATGAACGCCACCAAGTACATAAACGCGCTGAATAAAAAAACAGCATTGCGAGAAACATGATCCCCCAAAAAACCTCCAACCAACGGCCCAACAAGCCAGCCAACATTGGCAAACAAATAAAACCTTCCTTCAGCAGCCCCAAGGGTTTTTACTGTGGCAAAATCCCGCACGTACAACGCCAAAACAAGCCCCACAAGCAAACTGAAAACAGACCGTATTGACTCAATGAAATAAAAATGAAGCACTGTGCCCGCAAAAGTAAACAAAACCAACGTAGCAATGCACGCAAGCAGGCTGAGCCGCGCAAGATAAATCCTTGAAACCCACCTGAGAACAATAGGGCTCAGAACAGCAACAACAAAGCCAATGAGTGCTATTAAAGTGAAGAAAATACCAACCAGCGCCTCAGACTTCAGAGCATCATCAATAACCAACGGAAAAATAGTCCAGAACGCAGCATTAGAAAACCCAACAGTCAAAGCAAGCCAGGCAAAAAGCCTGCCCTTGACCATACCATGATGCGTGCTTATTTTTCTCGAAAACTCCATAACAACACCCTTTTTAGCCCAAAAAAGGCCATGGTATATAAAAAAGTAATCTGGATTACGTGCCTGGATGCTTTTTTCGTATACGAAAGAAAAAGCTCTCAATAATATCATTTTTTTGAGGTGTTATCGCAAATTCATACACGGCAACATCAAAATCATTTCGTAACTCAACAACATAACACGCATCCTGCGCTTGTGTCCGCGGCACAACATAATAATTGTTCCTTCCATCAGGCCGAAACTCAGACACGCCAACCAGTGACTTCAATCCAGTACACTGCTCCAAATGAAACTGAAACGAACCAACAATATCCCCAATCTCACTCCCCTCCGGCGGCTCAAAAAACTCAAAAATAACCTCCATACCATGATTTTGTTGTAAGTAAATATCATGTAA
This sequence comes from Candidatus Woesearchaeota archaeon, assembly GCA_041599235.1. Taxonomy (GTDB): domain Archaea; phylum Nanobdellota; class Nanobdellia; order Woesearchaeales; family ARS49; genus JBFHWZ01. The sequence goes on from JBFHWZ010000019.1 coordinate 7,963, forward strand.
GTGCTGCATACAAGAATTCTAAAAGAAGAGGTTTTTAAGGGTTGTGTCTCTAAATGTGGCACATGTCGACAACGAAACCCTTATATACCCCCTAACCTATATAATCCACTATATAGGTCCTTATGGGCTTCAAAGACACACTAGACGACGCAGTGAAGACATTAGCTCCTTTGATGGGAGACAAAGCATTCACAGTAGATACCTTGATTTCTGAGGATATACTCCAATATTTTGAAATGAATCCTGTGCCAAAGGACCGTAAAGTGTGCGACACTTTTCTGGAGGCAGGTGCGTGTGTATCAGAACATTTGAGTGCAAAGTACCAAACCCCTCTGTATGAGGCCTGTGTGAATGCTCCAGATGAAAACCCAGTTATTCATTTCTTATATGCCACGTATACCTATTATGCTGACTATATTGTTCATGATACGCATTGCAGCATTGCTCTGCCACAGCCGCCGCTTGAAAACCTGAACAAAACACTGCAGGCAGCATCAGCCGTAACAGTGGAAGGAATGGATCCGCAGAGCTACCATGCACTCATGGGCGAGCATATGCAGACAGCTGCAAATTTTGGCTATGTACTGCACAAGCGTTTTGGAAAAGAACGATTCAAAGAATATGCACACAGCGCACCCAATCAAGCTTTTGCCATGCTCAAAGAAGCTATAGAGCTGGAGTTTGGGACCAATTAGGTCACAACCCTTATATACCCCCCAACCTATATAATCCACTATATAGGTCTTTATGGGTTTCATAGACACGCTAGAAGACGCAGTGAAGACATTAGCTCCATTGATGGGAGAAAAACAATTCTCAGTAGATACCTTGATTTCTGATAAGGATGCGAAGGAATACGAGCAAATACTTGAAAAGATACCATCTGAGTGCAAAACCATACTGAATGCCGGCAGGTGCGTAGCAGTTCATCTGATGACGGAATACTTTACCCCTTTAATTCAGGGAATTGGTGTGCTCAGTTTTTTGATTTTCGCAAATAGCGGGCTGGGTGACTCTCGTGCTGTTTCAGATGCGCGGAGGAAAATGGAGCACTATGCATCCTTGCAAGAAGTCGGTGCATATTACGCAGGCCGCATTGTGCATGATGAGCATTGCAAGACACCTCTGACCCGGCCGTTTGACATTGCTGCTTTATTGAAAAAAACCACAGAAAATATGGTGTTAGGTATAGAGCAAGAACCTGACGAAATGTTGTATGAAGGAACGCTCCTTGAATCATTTAAAGAAGACCTGGGGTATTTACTATACAAGCATTTTGGCAAAGCACGATTCAGAGAATACGCACATAGCACACCCAAACACATTGAAGCCATGCTCAAAGAAGCTGTAAAGCTGGAGTTTGACACCAACTGAACCCCTTCCCAATAGTACGAAACTAAGCTGAACAGAGTTCAGCTAGCTTCGAAGAACTTCGTTCTTCGAAACCTTTATAAAGGTAGAATATTAAATTCTTGTAAAAAGAGGTAAACATGAATAAAAAGGCAGCTTTACAGCTATCTATTAATGCAATTGTTGTTCTTATCCTTGCTATTACTATACTAGGTTTGGGCCTAGGATTTATCAAATCTCAATTCGGAGCTCTCCAAAAACAGTTTGGGGAAGTTTCTGCTGAAATTAAATCAGAATTACTAGAAAAAATCAGGGAATCTGGTGAACTCTTAGTGTTCAACAGAGCGGAAATCGATGCTAAAGTGGGCAAAGAAGACTCATTTTTCTTTGGAATAAAAAATACTGCAACGCCTGCTCCTGATGCTGAGGGAGTGTGCTTTGCTGTTGTAGTGAAATGTCTCAAAGCGCTCAAGCCTGATGAGCCTGGTTTCTGTACTACTGGCGTAGCTAATGGTGATATTGTTGGCGGCACTGATATTATTGCTGGTCCGCCTATTGAGGAATGGTTTACTGTGTTCCCTGAAGTTGATATTGCTGAAGGAGAAGTGGGCGTGTACCCAATTAACTTACGAATACCAAGAGCAAAGCCTGACACCTATCTCATGCGCTTGGAAGTCTATAGAGAACAAGACGGCAATGAGTGTGCGTTTGCATCTAACTGGAATGTGAACACACCTGATATGAGAAAACAATTCTTTGTGACACTAACATGAGAAAGCTCAAAAGACGATTATCAGAAAAAGAAGAGTTCAAGATAATGACCATGGTCTTGGACAAGTTCTTATGGATTGGCACTGCTATCATGGCCTGGGGCTTGTACAGGGCAATTGCAGGCACATTTCAGGACGGCTTATGGTTTATTGTAGGCGGCGCAGTTATTTTCATTCTGTTTGCCTGGTTTATTATCAAAGAATTTGAGTTTATTAGATAGGCCACAAATTATTTATATTTCCTCTGTATAGACCGTCTTATGGGACTTGTACAATTGGTTCGGGGATATAAAGGATGGTTTTCTAAGCCTGCTGTTGAGCGCGTTCGCGTGATTGTTGAAGGCAGCAAGGATAATGATTGGATGAATCATCATATGGATATTGACGTGTATGACATCCCGCAGGACACGACCACACTGCAGATAGGCTATACGCTTGACCTTGCAGCAAAAATCAATGCTGACGGCGAATTAGAAGGAGTAACTGACCGCCCAGCACAAGTGCTGCTAACACCAGGGTATGATTATGCCAATAGAATCCAGCGCGTGACCTCAGTGATTACTGAAGATGGCAGGGTATTCTATGATTTTGGCTTTAAGCATAGTGACGATCCGCATCCACCTGATGATGTTGCATCACGACTGCACCATCTCTTGCGCGGATTACTAAAAAGATATGATAGTTTTGCTCAGACATATGCAGAAATAGAAGCCAATAAAAACGCTCCAGATTAAGATTTTCTATATATGGTATTCTGGGAACTTGTCTTGCAATTCCGCTAGTTGTTCTTCAACGCGTGTATAGCTATCATAAAATTCTTCGCTTGCGCCTGGTATGGCTTTGACCAGTGCTTGATACTTGGTTAACAGGTTGTGGTATTGCATGAAGGCCATAGAATCAACACTTGCGCGCTCTGCTTCAAATACTTGACGCGCGTCTGCAATATCGCTTTCTAATCGCTGTAAATTTACGGTAAATATATCTGTTATGTCCATCTTCACTCACCATGCTTCTGAACCAATATCTTATTTTTAAAGATTGTGACACATCCTCGAAAAGCTTAAAAAAACAACGCCCTTGAGCACTAATATGCAGCCACGTATTGCTGATGAGCTGATTGGGGGATTGGAATGCAGGATTAAGGGCTTGCCTAATCCTGAAGATTTTGTTGCAGCTTTAGAACGCACTGAAGTTGCTCAAAGTAAACGTTTCTATGAGCCATTGCCTTTAGACCCGCAGCTTATTCAGGATGGTGAACAGCGCTACCATATGGTTTCTATCAGAAGAATTCTAAGAAACAGAAATGCGTACGAACAGCATTTGGCAGGCCCAAAAAAATGGTGGGCAAACATGGTGTTTGGCATGGGCGTTTACTCATCCAATGTGCTAACAAGACAGCTCAGAACTAATCCTGCTGTTGTTGGCTTGCTGCAGACAGCAGACGCACCGTATTCGTTGTTAGCTAAGGTTGAAACATTTAAGTTTGACAACCCGCAGGACCAATTGTTCATCATCACCAAGCCAATGCTTATCATCCCTGGCAAGGAAAACAGCCCTGCAGTGCATGAGTGGGAAGATTCAGTTGCTAAGTTTGAAGAAGAGCGGTTCTCATGGCGGATACTGTTAGGTTCGCGGCAGGTACGTATTTCACGTGCTACCTATGAGCAGCGCCAAAGACAACTTGCTGATGACTTTGGATACGTTGCCTAACCGCAATGCTTATATATGCTTACGCTTAAAATCGTTCTATGAAAAAGAGGTTCATGGTAGTAGTATTCATAGTTGCACTCTTGTTCTTAGTTGGCTGTAAAAAAGCTGAGTGTGAGACTGATGCTGACTGCCAAAGAACTGGTTTTGCAGGAACCTGTGTTGATGAAGACTGTGTCTATGAACCTGTTCCCGGTGTGTGCGGTAATTTAGAGTGCGAGCCAGAAGCTGGTGAAACACAGGCTACGTGCGAGATTGATTGCGGCGAATGCCAGGGCGCAACTGGCCAGTACTTGGAATGGATGCCTATCCAAGACCAATGCTTAGAAGGTATCAAAAACCAAAAGCCGATTGTCATGACTGATGAAATCAAGGCTGGCGGTGATACGTTCAGGATTACCACTAATTATCAAGAGCCATTTAACATGCGCAAAGATGTGTTCAGCATCACCATCACGTTAGCAAGCCAAGGAACCTATAACAGCAATGAAGTCATAAAAGGAGTGACGCTTACAGGAACTACTGCTGACAGAAGAACTGTTACCTTAGCAGAAAAACAACTTAATCGCCCCATCTTCCCTGGACAGGACGTGCAGGAAGATATGATCATCTCATTCCCCACTGCTGAAAAAGAAGGCGCGTTTAGCTCATTATTGCTCAAAGTTGATTTTGGGTACAGTGTGCGTTCAGGAACACAGTTAGTGCCAAGAACAGCAACCTTGCAAAACAGGTATAGAGCTGTGCGTTCATTCCCGTGGGCTGAGCCTGGCACACCATACCCCTGCCCTGAATCCTGTGATGATAATAATCCTGGCACTGCTGATGCGTGCGTTGATGGCTTCTGCACCCATAACCCTGTTCCAAATGCGTGCGGTAATTTCATCTGCGATGCTGGCTTTGAGAACAAGTGTTCCTGTCCTAGTGATTGCGGTCCGTGCTCTGGCCCTGCTGGAGCCTACACGACCTTCACGTGCCTTAACCAGCAGTGCGTAGCGCAATTAAACCCTGGTGTTGCAGTAGCGCCGCAAAGCTTGTTTGATGACAGAAACCTGAATGTGTTCCACTTGCAGAACACGTACTCGTACAATCAGCCGTTTGATGTTAAAAAAGACAAGCTCAGCTTGCAATTCACCTTGTATAACAAGCAGGATGATGTGAGTGATGTGAAAATCACCTCAGTGCGTTTGCTCGAAGGAACAAACGTCATCTCAACAGCTGCAAAGTCCCTCTCATTAGGCAATATTGGCTCAACAGGCACTATTGACTTGCAAGTGCCACCACAGGAAAAGCCTGAAATAGACAAGACCGTCACGCTCAGGATTGATTATGATTACAGCAAGGGCGGCGAAGCACGAAAAGCACAATACACCAAGGCATTGGGTAAACTAACCCTTATCAGCACAGGATGAAAAAAGGATTTCAGCTTTCTGCAACATTCATTGTTATTTTAATAATCATGATTGTCATTTTTGTGGGCAGTTTATACTTTCTCAAGCAATTCTTTACAGGCGCTCAAGAGATCAAGGCACAGATTGATTATGATACTAAAGCGCAGATTGAAGAATTGCTCAGGGAGCCGGGCGCTAAAGTCGCTATTCCTATTAACAAAGCAACACTCAGAGGGGGCCAGCAAAAAGTGTTTGGCTTGGGTATTAGAAATGTTGGCGGGCCTAAGGAGTTCTGGGTGACTGTTGAATCAGGAGGTGCCTTTAAGGGCGCTGAAGCACTGCCTGTTTCGCAAATTCATTTAGAAGAAAAATGGTTGTTGTATGGTGAAGGGCCATATCAGTTAGAGGGCAATGCCTATGAATCAATCCCTATAGTGGTCAGTGTTGATGACCGCATGTCAGCAAGCTTGTCCACCGAATCAGGCACGTATGTTTTCAATGTGTGCGTGTGGGTTGGGCCGCCAGCAGGCCATCCGTGCCAAGTGCAAGCACAAAGATACTCACCTTCAGAGCACTTGTATGATAAAATCCATCAGATTTCTATAGCAGTGCCTTAAGCATTGCTGCCGCAGCAATGCTAATTCTGCACAACAACTAAGAAGTATTTGCCGTCAGGTGTTACGGTTACCTGATACGGGTGTATGCCTGAACTAACTTTTTTCTCAGACAAGGTGCTGATGTCAATAACGCTCACATCATTGCTGCCATGATTGGCAACATACAGTGTTCCTTGAGTGCCCACTGCTGGATTAAACGCAATGCCTCTTGGAGTATCACCTACAGGCACAGTATCAACAACCATTTGTTCTGGAATGCTCACCACGGACACCGTATTATCGCCTGAATTAGTGACATACGCATAGGCACCACCAATCACGAGCGCATACGGATCCGTGCCCACGTTGATATTGGGCGCAGCAGCAATCATGTTAATAGCATTCAGGACAGCAACATCATTGCTGAGTTTGTTGACTGCAAACAAGCGTTCTGGTGTTGCTGCAAGATAGTTAGGTAGCACTCCTGAAGGCCCTTGCTCAACTATTTGCTTGACAATCATGTTGATCTTGTACACCTGGCCGTCAGTTGAGGTAACAAACGCATATTTTCCTTCTGGAGAAAACGCAACATGCTTTGGGTTTAGTGCTGTGCTGACGGTAATCTGCTCCACACCATCTAAATCATAGGTCCTGAGCATAGCATCATCTTTGGTCACCACAGCCAAGGTGCTTTGGTCAGGGCTGAGCGCAAGACCATAGGGAGTTTTGCCAGTCACAAAGCTGGTTGCTTCGCGCGTCAACAAATCAACAACGCTAATCGTGTTGTCTTCCTGGTTAGTCACATAGGCTTTGGTATTAGTTGCCTGCACGTGCGCAGGATGCATGCCTATCTCAACCTTGAACGTGAACTCATTGGTTAAGGTGTTGTACAGCCATAGCTCGCCATTTTCTACTGGCTGCGGCTCTGGCTCTGGCAGCACCGGCTCAGGCACTGGTTCTTCAATGACCTGTTTAGTGCAGCCAACCAACAATACAATAATCAGTAAAAGAAGTATTTTTTTCATCCTAAGACTTCAGCAGCACTGGTAACAGAGTCAAGCTGTGCTTTCAGTTCTTCTTCTGTTTCTGAGCCATAGCTGATGAGGATTTTGTCATGAGGCCCAAACAAGTATTTGTCAAAGTCAGTATTAGGGGTGCCATCAACATAGAACTTCAGGGTTTTGTCACCTTCAGTGCAGTATTCTTTTCCTGAATCAAGCTTAAAGCATTCATCAGTGAATTTCATGCCCAAGGTTCTGAAGAACTCGCCAACAGTCACGCCTGTTGCGTGCACGTGCACTATATCGCCGCGCATGTCTTCAACATGCACCCAGGGCTGCCTGACCATGTATTTTTGCTGGCTCAAGTCAAGCTCTTGGCCTTCCAAGTACACTTTGAGGCCTGCATGGCTGTGTACACTGCCCACAGGGCCAATGCGCGGCTGTGAGCCGCAGGCTGCCACAAACAACAATGCTATAACAATCAGGATTTTTCTCATAACGCCAAGAAATAATCAGGAATTTATAAGCTTTTCACTTTTTGAAACCCTTGAGCATTGCTTTGAGTTCCTGGGCTGGTTTTTTTGCTTTGACAATGCCTGATGCGACCAGCACGCCTTTTGCTCTGAGCTTCAGTGCTATGCGCACATCGTCTGCTGAGTTCACCCCTGCGCCGCACAGCACTGGTATTTTTTTTATGTTGCTGGTTGTTTCTGTTATTATTTCTGGCTTTGCAGAGCTTACTGAAATCTTGCCCCCAATCAGTTCTGGCGGTTCAATGGCAATCAGGTGCGGCTTAAGGCCTGCTATCATGATAGCCATTCTGGGCGTATTAGCACACGCAACCACTGTTAGTTTTGCTTTTTTTGCGCGCTCAATACTTTCTTTTAAGGTATTCAGGTCAATGCGCTTTTCAGAATGGTTCAACAAGGTCCCAACTGCGCCTGCTTCTTTGACTGCTTCTGCAAGAACTGAGCCTGTTTTTTTGCCAAACGCAACTGGATCAATATGCTGCGCCAGGACCGGTATCTTGACTGCTTTGGCCACTGCATGGATGTCTGCTGCCTGCACTGCTACAGCAATGTTACCCCTGCCTACTTTAGCCAATGCTTTTGCCAGCTTCACTGCGTTTTTGCCTGTAGCTTCCTTGTATGCTTTGAAATTAACAATAACAATCGGTGTTTTCAGCATACGCCCATTCCTGCGTTTATTATTTTTAAGTATTTGTAGTCACTACCCAATAGACCGCTATATTTAAATAATGAACAGCGCTTGGTAGCTTGAAAAAATGGTGACTGTTCTAACCTGGATACTTGGCTCAGTAATCATAGTGAGCCTGCTGTCCTTGCTGGGCGTGCTGACCTTGGTGTTTCAGCCCAAGCTCATCAAAAAATGGATGCTCTACATGGTAAGCTTTGCAGCAGGTTCTATGCTTGCAGCAGCTTTCCTGGATTTGATTCCTGAAGCCTTATCCCATGACGGCACAGGAGTCATGGGTTGGGTCTTGTTCGGCATGGTCTTGTTCCTGTTTGGCGAAACCA
>JBFHWZ010000020.1:0-16261 GCA_041599235.1 Candidatus Woesearchaeota archaeon
ACAACTCCGTCTTTTATTTTGCTGGTTTTGATGATTTTTATCTGCTCTGCTTCTTCAGTATTGTTCAGATGGGTTCCGCCGCAGGCTTCAACATCGATTTTGGGGATGTTCACTATGCGCAAGAGCTTTCCAGGTACAGCACCGCCTTGGTATATTTCGACCCCGAATTTTTTCTCTGCTTCTGCGCGTGGATAAAACGTGAGTTCTGTCTTGATGCGTGCTTTTACTATCTTGTTGGCTTCTTCTTCTATTGCTTCCAGCTGTTCTTCTGATATGGTATCGTAGTGGGTGACGTCAATGTAGGCTTTTTCTGGGTCTTTTTTAGCTGATGCTTGGTTGATGTGCGGTCCCAGCACTTTGCGCGCAGCTGCGTTAATGATGTGCGTGCTGGTATGGTGCTGTGCTAGTTGTTTGCGTCGCTCAAGGTCTACTGTGCAGGTTACGGTAGCGCCTTCTTTGAATTCTGGTGCTTCTGCTAGTTTGTGGATAATGTGCGGTCCTTGCTTAAATACATCGGTTACTGTTTGGTTGTTGATTGTTCCCAGGTCATGCATTTGCCCTCCTGAGGTTGGGTACATGACCGTCTGGTCTAAAACAACATTGTTGTCGACGATTTTCAGTACTTCGCCGGTGCTTTCAGTGATGCTCCAGTCAGCAAAGTACAGGGCGTTTGTTTCAGGAATGTCGCCCAGGGCTATTTTTTCCTCACGTTCTGTTGCAGTGACTTGCGCTTCTTTTTCATGGCTTTCTGCAACTAAGGCGTAGAAGTTCTTAGGAACCTCTATTTTTTTGCCCTGGCGTGCTGCTTCTTCTTTGATCATGTCTGGATTGATGCCGTGAGAATCATATAGGGCAATCAAGTCCTTGGTTTTCAGGTCTTGTTCAATGACTTTGGCAACAATATGCTTTGTTTTTTCTTGTGTTGCCCTGAATTTCATTTTTTCAACTTCTAATATCTTGCGCACATTGCGGATGTGCTTTTGCAGTTCAGGGAAGAGTTCGCGTAAGTGCACTGCGTGCCATTCGCAGACGTCGCAGATGTCGACGTTCCAGTTGAATTTGTCAATAAAGCCCAAAGCTCGTCTTAGAATGACTCTTAAATTGTACATGCCGCCTACGTTGCTTGGAAGGGCGCCGTCTGTTATGGCAACCAACAACGCTCGTGCGTGTTCTGCTACTGAGTACAGTCCTGCAATAGGGAGGATTTTGTTTTGTAATTGCTCGCTGGTCATGCCTAATTTCTTTCCAACATCTTCCCATGCTTGGTCAATATCCTTGACTTCCTGCACATTCAGGTAGGGTGCTAAGGGGATGAATTTTTGCATGAAGGCTTGATCAATAGTAACGCCCGTAGCTGCAGTGAGTTTTGCCATAATGGGGCCAAAGGTTGCATCATAGCTGGTTGGTGTTCCTTGGGTGAACCATGCTGCTCGTTCTTGGCCTTGGCCCATGTCCAGGACTTTGATTTTCAGCTCTTGAGGGCCTGAAGGGGTGTTTTCATACTGCATGTACACTTGATTGCTGACTTCGAGTCCTCGACTGAAGAATTCAACGCAAGGTCCGAAGTTGCCGCCGCCTGCCCAAGCATCTTCGTGGATAGTGATGTCATCATTTGCAAGGCCCATGCCTTGATTGAGCCAGGTCAAGTGGTCTTTTAGGTATTTGTTAATATCATAGTCTTCTGGTGCGACAAAAGCATGCTCGCCAAGCATGACAAACCCAACATAGTGGCCCGTGATGCCGACATTGTCAATGTCAGGAAAGCGTAAGCAGAATTGTGGAATAACTAAGGGATTGGCGGGTGGTTCTATTTCTCCACTGACAACATAGGGCTGAAAGGCTGCTATTGATGCTATGGTGAATTCAGTGGTGGGATTCCAGCGTGCAACTACAGGGTAGCGCTTAACAGGGGTATAGCCAAGCTCTGTGTGTATGCGTGCGTATTCTTTCCAGACCTGAATATAGTCTAATTTTTTGGTTGCTGGTGAGTTCCCGATAAAGGTAAAGCCGCCTGAGCACGCTGGTTCGCCGCAACTATCTTGTGGCTTGGTTGACCAGAAAAAGTGCCCGCAGCTCGAGCAGTTTCGCCTCTCAAAGCCTAATTCCTTGAGGGTTATAACTGGGTAATACTGCTCAGGATTTTGTTGAGCTTTCAGCTTAAACTCTTTTTTGACGTCTTCATCAGACTTCATACAAGAATACTACTAAGAAGCTGTTTATAAGATTTACTGCAGTGCGTTGTCAAGACCCTTTTCAATGGTCTCTGAAGCTTCTGTGAGCCTTTTGTCAAGGTCTTCTGCTGCTGCTTCAAAAAGCGGTTTTACCTCGCTGAGGTAGGCTTGCTTGACTTCGCCAATAACGCGCTGCTTTATTTGGTGGGCTGCTTCGTGCAATGATTCAACACTTTGGTTGTGCAGTTCTCGTTCTCGAGCAAGTTCTTCTGCTGCTTTCTTATACGCAGCCACATTAGTGTCATATTCTGCTGTTTTTTCAGCTAAGGCTGCTTCTCGCTGAGCAAGGTCTTTATCAAAGGTATCTAAGCGTGGAGCTTCAGTGAGAATCTTTTGTATCCATATGCGTCTTTGTTCTTGCTGCCTGACCAAGTCCTTGACCTGAATATCCCATTCAGTGTCCTTGTGCAGCTTGTCCATAGCTTCCCGATAGCTCATATTGGGAAAGCGCTCTGCCAGGTAGGCTGCTTGGAATTGTACTTTTTCACCTTCTTCAAGAATGTCAAGAACAGCTTGTGCTCGTTTGGCTATGCCAGCAATCCCTTCTCCTTCAACGTCGTGTGCTTTGATATATTTTCGTGTGTCCATAACGGCACTTCTGCTAGCTGGTTCGTTAATCAATTAAAAAAAGAGGAGAAAAAATAAAAATTTATTCGAGGTCGTTTTTGCCCAATCGGGTGAATCCGATAACCAGGCCGACGATAACCAAGAGTCCGACAAGCACAAGCAAGACAACTTCAAGTGCAGTTCGTACTTTTGAGCTTTCAACTGGTGCAGCTTCAACAACATCTGCTGGTTCAGTTTCTTCTGCAACAACCACTTCAACAGCTGGTTCAACAACGCAAGCCGGGTTTTCCTCAACCTGGAGGTGTGCTTTGTTGACCAAGAGTTCGTGGCCGTCTTGGTATTCTGCTATGATGTGCACTTCGTAGACGCCTGGGTCTGCACATTTTGGCAATCGTAGGAAGACTTCTTCTGTTTCTTCCTGTTCGTCTGTCTCGATTTCATCAATGTATTCTGAGCCGCTGATGCCAAGGTCTGGGATGCTGATAGTCACTTTGACATTATCTTCATCTTTTTCACCAAGGTTTTCGTAGCGTGCTACTGCGATTAAGCCGCTGCCTGCTTTGACACTGCCGCTTGGGCTGGTGATAAAGTCTTCAAGGCGGAGCTTGTGTCGCTCTACATCGATTTTTAGATTGTAATTCTGGACTACTTCATCGCCGTTTCGGTCGCTGAAGACAAGGCGCAGTTTGTAATCGTCTTCGTCAACTTCCTCTGGCAGAGTGATTTTGAGGGTTTTTTTGTAGCTGACGTTTGCGTCCATGTCAAATGGACCGACTGCGTCGTGTAATGCTTGTACCTTGTTGTATTCGTAGCCGGTGATGAATGCGTGCCATTCAACTTCGTCCAAGTCGACTGGTGATTCTGCTCGAATCTCAATATCAAAAGAATCTCCGCGTACAACATCCAGTCGAACAGTGTCTCCTGGGCGTACATCTGTGTCATCGATTTCCACATCTGTTACAGTGAGTGGAAGTGCGCTCACAAGTCCCATTAGGGTGATTGCGAACATCAATGCGATCAATGCTGTTTTTCCCTTCATAGTATCTCTGCCCCCCGACGATTATTCATCGTAAGTGTTAATGTTACTACTGTGGAAGTATAACTAGTATATAAACCTTTCGCTCTGTACCTATCGGGCAGTAATGAATAAAGTACACAAGCTTTTTATAACGTCTCAGCCCCCAAATCCCTGATGGACGATGATCAGACAGCCAATAGTAGCCATAATGGGCCATGTAGACCATGGAAAAACCCTCTTATTAGATAAGATTAGAGGAACGGCTGTTGCAGCAAAAGAAGCAGGAGGCATCACCCAGGCCATTGGGGCCTCAATTATACCTTTAGAGACCATCAAGAAAGTCTGCGGAGACCTTCTGGAAAAAATACAATTCAAGCTTTCTATTCCTGGCCTTTTGTTTATTGACACTCCTGGTCACGCTGCATTCAATAACCTCAGAAAGCGCGGCGGCAACCTGGCTGATATGGCCATACTGGTTATTGATATTAAGGACGGTTTGAAACCGCAAACACTGGAATGCATTGAGATTCTGAAGACCTATAAGACGCCTTTTTTGATAGCAGCCAATAAGATTGATACAATCCAAGGCTGGCGGGAAAGCAAAGAGTCAGTGCTCAAATGCCTGGCGTCCCAAAGCGATCAAGTGCAGAAAGAGTTTGAAACCAAGCTGTATGATATTGTGGGCAAGGTCTATGAGCAGGGTGTTGAAGCAGACCGGTTTGACCGTGTTAGTGATTATACCAAGCAGGTAGCCATCGTACCAACCTCAGCAAAAACAGGTGATGGGGTTCCTGAATTATTGATGGTGCTCACCGGATTAGCGCAGCGCTACCTTGAAGAAGGCCTTACAGTAAATGCTCAAGGGGCAGCATCAGGCACAGTGCTTGAGGTCAAAGAAGAAAAAGGCCTGGGCAAAGTATTGGATGTCATCATCTATGATGGCTCATTGAAAGTAAATGATACTATAGTTATTGGCGGCTTGCACGAACCTATTGTTTCTCGGGTAAAAGCTTTGTTCTTACCTGCGCCGTTAGCTGAAATGCGCGAAAAACGCACTAAGTATAAGAGCGTTAAAGAGGTTGCAGCAGCAACAGGCGTGCGCATTGTTGCAACAGAGACTGATGAGATAGTCAGCGGCATGCCCTTGCTGGGCGGTGATGTGGAAAAAGCAAAAGCCACTGTGCAAGAACAGGTTGAAGAAGTGCTTATGGAAACCCAAGCAGATGGCATTGTCATAAAAGCAGACAGTCTGGGCAGCCTGGAAGCACTCACCGTCTTACTGCGAGAAAAAGATATTCCTGTCAGAAAAACAGGCATTGGGCCTATCACAAAAAAAGACATAAGTGATGCAGAAGCAATGGTTGAAAAAGACCCTTTGAAAGCAGTCATCCTGGGCTTTAATGTTGCACAGCCAGACAAAGCACCAGAATCAGTCAAGGTGCTGACCAACACGGTAATCTACCGCCTTATTGAAGATTATGAAACCTGGCAGCAAGAAAAACAAAAAGCACTAGAGCTCAAAGAACTTGAAGGCTTAGTGCAGCCAGCAAAAGTGCAGTTGCTCAAAGGCTATGTGTTCAGGCAAAGCAATCCTGCAGTGGTGGGTGTTGAAGTGCTAGCAGGGAACCTGCAATCAAATGCGCCCTTGATGAATGCAGAAGGGCAAACACTTACAGTCGTTAAAGGCATACAATTAGAGCAGGAGACCATATCATTAGCAGAAAAAGGCAAGCAAGTAGCCCTGAGCTTGCCCAACCTGACTGTTGGCAGGCAAATAAAAGAAGGCGATATATTATTCACTGCCATTTCTGAAGCTGACTTTAGAAAGTTCAAGGAGTTCAAGCAATACCTGAGCAATGACCAAAAAGCAGTGCTGAAAGAAATTGCTGAACTGATGCGAAAAAAGAATCCAGTGTGGGGCGTATGAAAGGGCATTTTTTGAAAAGCAAGGAAATAAAAGAGCTTAAGCAGCGCATTGCAAAGCAATGGGGCGCTGAACTGCCAGACTATGCCTTCTTCATGACTGAAAAAAATAAGATATACGTAGTCAGCAAAGACATTGCCAAGCTTGACCTGTCATTGTACCGCATTATTCAGGTTGGCATGTATTTTGGCGAGCTCAAAAACGAGCAGTTGCGCGTCACAATTGAAGGTTCTCAAGTATTGGGAAAAACAGCAACAAAAAACGTGATTGCCTTGTCTGCAGACCAAATGAAAGCCTGGCTGCGCGGCGAAGATCTAGAACTTGAAGCTGACGTCGAAGGCTTTGCTTTAGTAAAGCAAGGTACAGATTTTATTGGCAGCGGCAAATACAAAGACGGAAAACTGCTGAACTTTGTCCCAAAAGCACGCAGGCTGACAGCAATAGATTTGCCGTTTTAACCCCAGATCTTATCTCCAACATAATGGAAGATTTCTACTGTTTTGCCTTTGTCCATGTTTCTGATGTCTGCTGAGGAGAATAAGGCATGGCCAACTGCCAAGGGCTTTTGGTGGGTTTCATCAACTACAGCTATAATATCATGTGGCTTGATGTCATCATCTACTGCAACAATGCCTGGGCGCATGACTGCAGCGCCTGAGGTGACAAACTTTACTGCGCCCATGTCCACAATTACTTTTTTCAGAAAATTGTTTTTTTGCAAGAGCCTGAGCGTGGGCACTAAATGCGTATCTTTGTAAAAAAACAGTTTTTCTCCGTCTTGCACAATAAATCTTTGCTCTTCTTCCCAAAGCTCAATGCGGTCTTTGGGCCTGAAGAAGTCTGGAAAGCCATATTTGTCCTTGAGCTCAATATTGAGTTGTTTAATATCTGATTTGCTCAGCTGCTTTTTCATGCTTGAGCTTCAGCACGCAATGCTTTTAAGCTTTTTGTCCTTCTCAATGCCTATGGAGCTTATTCCTGAGGCTGAATGGCAGGCAAACATTGACAAGCTCAAAGCAGAGACTGTGCCAGCAACTAAAGAACAGCTTAAAGAAGCATTAGTGAATGCTATCAAATCACACATTCCTCAGGAAAAATTCGGTATTTTCTTTTCTGGTGGTGTTGACAGTTCCTTTATCGCCTTAATCTGCAAGCAAGCACAGGCTGATTTTGTGTGTTATTCTGTTGGCATGGAAAACGCCCCTGATTTGCAATGGGCAGAAAAGGTCGCTCAAGCACTTGACCTTGACTGGAAGAAAAAAGAATTTACCTTAGAAGAAGCAGAAGCATTATTCAAAAGAACTGCAAAAATATGGGATTCTCCTGATGTGCTGAAACTGGGTGTTGGCAGTGTTGAAGCTGCTGTATGCGAAATGGCAAAAGAAGACAGTATTAAGATTCTTTTTGGCGGTTTAGGCAGTGAGGAAATCTTTGCTGGCTATGAACGCCATGCTAAAGCAGATGACAAGCACGCAGAGTGCTGGCAAGGCTTGAAAAGCATGTGGAAGCGAGATCTTGTTCGTTATATTCCCTTGATGAATTATTTCAGCATGACTGCACAAACACCTTTTTTAGATGAAAACCTGATAAAAACAGCCATGGGGATTGACATAAGCAAAAAAATCAGTGCAGAACAAAAGAAAATAATTCTTCGCGAGATTGCAGAAGAGCTTGGCTTGCCTAAAGAGTTTGCGTGGCGAAAAAAACAGGCAGCACAGTATGGCAGTTGGTTTGACAAGGCTTTAGAAAAGCTTGCTAAAAAAGCAGGCATGCATAAGACAGCGTATGCAAAGTCGCTTATTTGACTGCTACCCAGAACTTAGCTGCGGTTACAACATCATTGTGCTTGAATTCTCCAATGATTGCATAATAGCCTGGCTCAGGAAAGGTGTCAGTAAAGCTGGTGTCTTTGTGGGCATCATGTGCTTTAGTGTGTCCTGGATGGTTGTGGCTAAAATAAGCATCACCGAACACTGCTGAGTGCATTTGTTCTCCTAAGTAAGGCTGCAGTTCTACTGCTTCGCCTGTTGCTTCCTTGACATGGAAGGTGTAGGTTGCTGGTTTGCCTGCGGTTATTTCTGCAGGTTCTGTAGTAAACTTAACTGCATAGTCTCCAAAGATTGCTTCTTCTTCAAAGTGTGGTTCTGCTTTTGGGACTGCAGGATCTTCTACAGCAAGAGAAAAGTGCTGGTAGTAGCGTTTGCCGTCGTGTTTGAATTCAGCAAAAAGATTGTAGGTTCCTGCTGCTTCAAACGTATGCTCAACTTCTAAGCAGTCAAGATTAAACTCAGGATGGATGTGCGCAAAGTGTTCAGTGTCTCTGCGTATGAGCATCAGGTGCATGATTGCTTCATGCTCTTTTTCAAGAGCAGTGACTGGAACGCTGTCTTCTTCTATGCAGATAATCATTTTTGCTGGCTCATCTACTTTTGGTTCTGGGTGCACAATAAGATTGATTGAGTAGTCGTCTGCTGCAAGCCCGGGCTTTTCCAGAGCATGGTCCATGCCTGGTATATCTACTGTTACACAGCCAACGAGCAAGAGCAGTATAAGACTAACTGGAATGTACTTCAACAATATCACCATCTTCTAGTTCTTTGTTTAAGTCCCGAAATAATTGTCCAGGAAACTTAGCTGATTTACCCCATACTTTGGCGTATTTAAATTTTTTCTCAATATCACGGTGTATTTTCCTGCAGACTTCCCGTAGGGTGGTTCCTTTGACCATGACTAAGGGTTCATCCAAGTCTGGTTTTTTGTTCACTTCTTTGAGATACAGTCTGATGAACCTGAGCTTGCTGAAGATAAGCTCTCTGAGCTCGTCAATGCCCAGGCTTTTTTCTGCGCTGACCACTAAGTCTGGATTGATTTTTTCAATAAGGGTTTTTTGCTTGAAGGTGTCAAGTAGGTCAATCTTGGTGATGGCTGTGATAGCAGGCAGGTATACCCTGTTGCCTTCAAGGGCGTCAATGAAGGTGTCGATAGTGACTGGTGTCCTGATGAGCACATCGCCGTTGTTGATGCGAAAGGTCTTGCAGATATCGATGACGGTTTTTTCATCTAACTGCAAGGCGACGGTGGTGCCAATGCTCAGGCCGCCGCGTGCTCGTTTTTTCACAACAACATCAGGCGGTGTTTGGTTGATGCGGATATTTGCATCATAGATTTCTTTGAGAATCGCTGAGTGATGTTCGGGGTGCAGGGCATCAATGAGGATGAGGATGAGGTCTGCGCTTCTGACCATGCTGAGCACTTCTCTGCCGCGGCCTTTGCCTGCTGCTGCGCCTGAGATGATGCCCGGCACGTCAAGAATCTGTATTTTTGCCTGATTGTATTCCATGACGCCAGGCACAACGTCTAAGGTCGTGAAGGCATAGGCGCCAACACTTGATTTTGCGCCCGTGAGCTTGTTCAATAAGGTTGATTTTCCCACTGAGGGAAAGCCCAGGAGTACGACTGTGCCATCGCCTGATTTTCTGACCTGAAAGCCTGACCCTTTGCCTTTTTTGCTTGCCTGCTTCTCTATCTTTTCCCTGAGCTTGGCCATGCGCGCTTTGACAACGCCAAAATGGTGCTCAGTAGCTTTATTGTACTGGGTCTTTCTGAGTTCGTCTTCTAAGCGCTTGATTTCTGCTGCATAATCAACCATACTACTGCTTTGACTGAAAAGGTTTAAAAACATTGCTCCTTTTGGTGAAGAAATGGTTTTTGAGATGAGCACCATTGCGACCAACAGCATTGCAGCTATTGTGATTCTGTTATTGGGATTTATTCTTGCCAAGGTCGCTGGGCGGTTTGTGCAGAAGCTTTTGCATGAAGCAGAATTAGACAAGATCTTGCGCAAAGCAGGGGCGAAGGTTGGTTTTGAGGAAGCACTGGCGCACGCTGCTGAGTACGTGATTTATTTCATTACGGTCGTGGTTGCCTTGAATCAGCTGGGCATTACCACCACAGTCTTGTATTTCCTTGCTGGCGCATTGGTTATTGTGTTGGTGCTCAGTGTTTTTTTGGGCATCAAGGATTTTATTCCGAATTTCATGGCAGGCTTGGCTATTTACAAGCGCGAACTGTTTAAAGAAGGCAAGACTATCTCAGTGAATGGCATTACGGGCAAGGTGGTCAAGCTGTCCCTGCTTGAAACGCGCATCAAAACAGCAAAGAAAGATATTATTAGCCTGCCAAACTCTTTGATTATCAAGTCAAAAGTACGGGTTAAGAAATAATTATACGATTTCTAGGACGCTGACCACATTAAAGATGGCTGTTCTGGTGGTTGGCTCAACATTCAGGTCTTCTGCGATGATTTCAAGCTCGTTGAGTGCCTTGTTCACTTTCACGCGCGGCTCTGCTTCTGTTTCAAGCGCTTGGATAGTCAGCTCAATGCGTGCACGCACATTGCGGGGAACGCCGGTCTCATCAAGCAGGGCTTTCAGTCGTTCTATTGCTGCAAGAATATGTTGTTCGCTCATTTTTTCAGCTTTCCCATCACTTCTTCCTGGAGTTTTTTAGCTTCGTCCTTGATCTGTGTCTCTTGCTTTTCCAGGCTGGTGATTCTGAGCTCAAGAATTTCTTTGCGCTGGGACAATTCCTTTTGGAGGGTGTCCTTGTCTGATTTAATCATGATATTGCCGACGATTTTAAAGGCGCTGTCAGTCTTGTCAAGCTCTTTGAGTGCAGAATCAACTTCAAACAGTTGCGTGCTGAACTGCTGTTTTTGCATGCCAACTGCCTGCAGGTTCTGTTCCATCAATTGCAGACGGCTGATGCTTTCTTGCGCTTCTGGTGTTGCCATAGAAATACCTAAATTGCTTTGACTTTGGTTGAGGTTGTTCGGGATTTGTAGAGTATTTTGCTGCCGCAGTACGGGCATCTGACGCGCTTGCCCATCATGTCAGTGCTTATTTTTTTGTTGCAAAAAAAGCAGGTGTATTTGACCATTTATTCTTCCTCTTGTTCAGCTGATGCTTCTTCAAAGACCGATACTGTTTCAGCTTTGCTTTGTGATTTAACCAGCGGCGCCAGGAAATAGGCTCTGCCGGTGAATTTAGTATCGCATTTCTGGCAGTGGTAGATGCCTGCTGACAGGCGCTTTGCCTTGGGCCGCCTGCAGTACGGGCAGACTTGTGGTTTTTTCTGCTCAGATTCCAATTTAGCTAGCTTGTGCTTGACTGTTCGGCCGTAGCGAGGGCCAAATCGTTTCACAGATCCAAGTCCTTTTCCCACTCCCATTGCACTCTTAGAATTAGTCAGGCATTTAAAAAGCTTTTGTTTGGAAAACAAAAGCTACGAGACTATCGTCGAGTAAGCTTTTGAAGTGAACAGGGGATGCAAAGCTTTTATATACGAAGCTCCTCCTAGAAGCACTATGGCAATTACTGAGCACCAGAAGTATGAGCTCAAGAAATTCGTGAAGGAACTTGAGCAATACCGAGCCATGCATACTGAGTTTGTGACTGTGTATGTGCCTGCAGGGTATGATATGAACAAGATTATCAATCACTTGGCTCAAGAGCAAGGTACGGCTACGAATATCAAATCATCCAGTACGCGCAAGAATGTTATTGATGCCTTAGAGCGTATGATTCAGCATTTGCGGCTCTATAAGCAGACCCCGAAAAATGGTTTGGTGGCGTTTTCTGGCAATGTATTGGCAAGAGAAGGCAAGAGCGATGTGAAGGTCTGGAGCATGGAACCGCCCATGCCGATGAACATGCGCATTTACAAGTGCGACAAGAACTTTGAGCTTGAGCTGCTCAGGGACATGATGGAGTCAAAGGAAATCTATGGCTTGATAGTCATGGATAAGCGCGATGCTACCATTGCTATGCTGAAGGGCAAGACCATTGTGCCCCTGATGAAAACCCATTCGCACGTGCCCGGCAAGTTCAAAGCAGGCGGTCAGTCTGCCCAGCGTTTTGAGCAAAATCGTGAATTAGCTGCCAAAGCGCACTTCAAGAAAGTTGCTGAGTATGTGAAAGAGCAGTTTTTGGGCAGAAAAGAGCTTAGAGGTATTTTAGTTGGTGGTCCTGGCCCGCCGAAGTATGAGTTTGCTGAAGGTGATTTTCTCACTGGTGACATTAAGAAGAAGATTCTTGCTATCAAGGACTTGAGTTATACTGAAGAATTTGGCCTGCAGGAGCTTGTTGAGAAATCACAGGATGTGCTGGCAGCTGATGAGATTTCTGTAGAGAAAAAAATAATGGGCAGGTTCTTTGAGACGCTTGCCAAGAAGCCCGGCATGGTATCGTATGGTGATGCAGAAGTGCGCAAGGTACTTGCAATGGGTGCAGTTGAGATAGTATTATTATCCGAATCCTTGGATGACAGCATTATTGATGAATTTGAGGAGATTGCAAAAAAATATGGCACTGAGGTGAAACTGGTCAGCACTGAAACGCGCGAAGGCGTGCAATTGCGCGAAATTGGCAAAATTGCAGCAATACTGAGGTATGAGGCATTTGCATGAACGTCATAGAGCACGCATTCACTGAACTGTTTCCTGAAAAAACCTTTTCCTATACTCCTGTTCTCCAGTATTCTGGCCGATTCAAAGGCTACAATGCTAATATTAGGCTGAATAAAGTCACCAAGGTTATGACCGTAAGTTTGAGCAAGCAATGGCGGCACGTGAGCAAAGAAATCCAGACTGGCTTAGTGCAAGAAATGCTCTGCAGGCTGTTTAAGAAAAAAGCTAAAACAACTAACATGGACTTGTACAAGCATTTTTTGCGCTCAGTGCACATCACTGTTCCAAAAACAAAATCACATCCTGTGCTTGAACAGTCATTTTTCAGAGTCAATGAGTCTTTTTTTGATGGTCTGATAGAGCAGCCAAACTTGGTTTTGGGCAAAGGTCTGCGCACCTTGGGCCATTATGATTATGGCAGTGATACAGTCACTATTTCTGAGCACTTGTTTGATGATTACGAGCTATTAGATTATGTCATGTACCATGAATTACTGCATAAGAAACATAAGTTTACGTCTGGCGGCAGGCATCATACCAAAGCCTTCAAAGAAGATGAAGCAAAATTTCCTAATGCAGCAGTATTGGAAAAGCGCTTAGGAAGAACAGTTAAGAAAAAAAGCTGGCTTAAGCAACTTCTGGGTTGACTAACTGATTAAGATTGAATTTAGCATCTTTTTTCTGCTGTTGCGCTTCGTATGGTTTCATAAGGCAAATGCGTGCAAGTGATGCTGCAATGCGCGTGTGCCGATTATAATTCCATGGCTTTTGGGTTAATCGATCTGAAAGGTCGTGGAACAATGCGCTCCAGCTGCCGGTGTGCAGTTCATCGCGTTCAGAGATGAGCAGTCTTTCTTCTTCAGTGAGCAGGAGTTCAGTTGCAGGTTTTTGATAGCGTGGGTCTGTAAGAACTGCAATAACCCTACGTTGCATGTCTTCTTTAAGGCCTCTTAACACAGGCTCTCGCGAAGGATAAAGTTCACGCACTGGCGCTGGCAGGCTACTAAGGTTGCCATAGCGGTTTTCAACTCTCTTTAAGAGCGTAATTCGTTCACTATCTGCGTTTATGCGTGCTTTTCGTCTGCCATCAAGTCTAGGGAATCGTTCATGCATATCGGTAAGTAAGCTCTCCCAGCTGCCTTCGTGCTCTTCATCTCTCAGCTGTACAAGAAGATAGAATGCGCGGTATTCGTTATCACTGCCTGCTATGCGTCTGAGTCGTCTTTGTAAGTCTTCACTTGATATCATGGTACCCCCACCGTGTGATTAAAAAAGCAGCTGTGGTATATAAATTTTCCCCGACTGACCACAATATTTATAAATGCTGTACTGCTCCTTAGAGTGTTCTAAAAGGTGATGAGATGACAACGAAAATTGTGGGAGCTAGCTCAATCAAATCCGGCAGCTACATCATAATTGATGGGGTTGCCTGCAAAGCAGTAAGCTCAGAATCCAGTAAGTCTGGCAAGCACGGCCACGCTAAGGTGCGCATTGTGGCTATTGGGTTGCTTGATAACAAAAAGCGCGACATTGTCATGCCAGCGCATGATAATGTAGAAGTACCGATCATTGAGAAGAAAAACGCACAGGTCTTGAGCGTCACCGGCAATACAGCCAATGTGATGGATGCTGAGACCTTTGAAACCTTTGATCTGCCCATTCCAGAAGACCTTAAGGACAAGGTTGTGGAGAACGCAACAGTCATGTACTGGGATGTGTTAGGCGAAAAGGTCATGAAACAAGTTAAGGGAGCAGATTAATGGTAAAATTTCCAGAAGCAGAAGCACGATTGTTTCGAGGAAAGTTTGTTTGTCGTAGATGCAAGAGCGTCATGCGGGTGCCGGGCAGAAAAGTTGCAGAAAACAAGGTAAAATGCCGCACCTGTGATTACAAGGCATTTAAGCCTAAGCGGAAGAAATAATTCCAATGGATATTCAAGGCAGTGCAGCACTTATTTTTGTTGTTCTGCTCCTAGCATTCTTATGGTGGAAACGAAAAAGTGTTCAGTTGCAGGGGTTGTTTCCCTTATTGTATGTGGTATTGTACCGCACCAAGCGTGGCTTGCGCTTCATGGACAAAACAGCCAAGCGCTTGCCTGGTGTGCTGACCGTTCTGTCACGAGCAGGCATTGCATTTGGGTTTGCCGGCATGGTGGCGATTTGCGGCCTTCTTATTCATACCACCATCAAGTTGTTCACTCAGCCAGCAGCAGCTCCTGAAGTGCAGCTGGTGCTGCCTATTGAGGCAAAAGGAGTCTTCTTTGTTCCGTTTTTGTATTGGATCATTAGCATTTTTGTGATTGCTGTTGTGCACGAGTTTTCGCACGGCATTATTGCGCGCTTAGAGAAAATAAAAGTAAAAAGCTCAGGATTTGCATTTATTGGCGTTTTGCTGCCAATTGTGCCTGCTGCGTTTGTTGAGCCTGATGAAAAAGTAGTTGCTAAAAAATCTAAAACATCGCAGCTTGCTGTGTTTGCTGCAGGACCGTTTAGTAATATAGTGGTTGCTGGCCTGATTTTCTTGCTGTTGTTTTTTGTTGGCCCGCTGTCTGAAAATATTTTTGATCAGCAGGGCGTGCGCATTGTTGATGTAGTGGCTGATGGCCCTGCCAGCGCAGTCGGGTTACAGTCAGATGAGATTATTCAGGTGGTTGATGGGCAGATAATCAAAACTGCTGAAAACTTCACTGCCCTGCTTGCTGAAAAAAAGCCCGGCGAGCTGTTATCGCTCGAAACCGCTACTGCTGCCTATGAGCTCACTCTGGGGATGAACCCTGATAATATTTCCAAGCCGTATATTGGCATTACTTCACGGCAGTTTGTTGAGCCTAAAGAGGACTTTGTTGCCCAGTATGGAGCGGTTGTTCCTGATGTGATCTTATGGCTCTTTGGCTTGTTCTACTGGCTGTACTTGCTGAATATTGGCATTGGCTTGTTTAACCTCTTGCCCGTAGGCCCCTTGGATGGGGGCAGAATGCTCAGGTGTGTTCTGGAAGGCAAGAAAAACGGCAAAAGCACCTTTGCTTTCGTAAGTCTTATATTCTTGTTCCTCGTATTGTTCAATATATTTGCAGGGTTTTTCCTATGAGATGGTTATTGGGTGTGGCATTGGCTTTTCTGCTAGCCTGTGCGCCAGTGCAGCCTGCTGAAGCACCAGTTGAACCTGCTGCTGAACCAGCAGTATCTGTTGAAGATGTGCCTGCTGAGCCCGCCAAAGAAGAAATTAAGATTCTTGAAGATATAGAAGAGATTCCTGAAGCGCCTGAGCAGATTATTGAGCCTGCTGCAGTGCCTGCAGAGCTGAACTGCATGGATGAGTGCGATCAGCGCTGTGAGCTTGATGCGCGCGCTGCCTGCTCTGAGAACTTTAATCGCGACTGCAAGGCAAAGTGCGGCACTATTATTGAGCCGATTACGTGTGCAACAGCATGCAGTTTTGATAAGCGCAACTGCATTCCGTTCTTTGAAGATGCCTGCAAGAACAAGTGCGTTCAGGTCTGCAATTAACTATGCTATCAGTTATTCTTGTTAAGCCGCGAAATTCTGGCAATGTTGGTGCGATTGCACGAGCCATGGCTAATTTTGGCTATACTACATTAGTGTTAGTGGATCCTAAGTGTAATCATCTTTCGCAGACTGCTAGAAATAGAGCAAAGCATGCTCAGAAAGTTCTTGAAAAAGCAAAAGTGGTTAAGAAAGTGCCAACGATGCATACCTTGATTGCAACCACTGGTCGTTTGGGCACTGACTATAATATTCCGCGCAGTCCTATCACGCCTGCCATGCTGGCTGACATAATCAAAAGCAATGATGTTGGCTTGGTGTTTGGTAGTGAGGGTCCTGGCCTGAGCAATGAGGACATTGAGCAGTGCGATTTTGTGGTCACTATACCGACTGACAAAAAGTATTTTTCTTTGAACTTAAGCCATGCTGTTGCAATTATGCTGTATGAGCTTTCAAAGAACAAAGCAGGCAAGGTTGCTGAGCATATTGTATATGCATCTGCTGCTGAAAAAAAGCAATTGCTTAAGATGGTTGAGCAGTGGATCAAAAAAG
>JBFHWZ010000021.1:0-14978 GCA_041599235.1 Candidatus Woesearchaeota archaeon
ATACAGGCCATTAGCAAATATCAATACACTGCCTGCAAAATTCTTAAACACATCCTGCAAGGAAACTGCCACTCCTGCAGCCACCAAACCATAGGCCACCAGCAAGTTCTGCGGGTACACCACCCACAGCCTCAAGATAAAAATAATCAGTATAGCATAAAACAAAACACCAACTGCTTTGCGCACACTGTACTTGGTCCGCGCATCCTTGATACCGCGTATGGCAAATTCCTGAAACAGAATCCTGAATACACAGTAGATAATCGTAAGCGCTACAAAGCTCTGATACAGCTTATACAAGTAAATATTAGGAAACGTCACACTGGCAACTTTTAAGAAAATAGCTCCCAGTATGAAAAACGATAGCGTAATCACCCTTTTTAGCATAGCAAACCCCTATACGGCACTATTTAAATAACTATCGCCCGAGCACGAGCAATCATTCATGCCGCGCGTGCGATTCCTTATACTTCTTCCATAGAGCCCCAAATTCTTTAGTATTCAGCACATCTTTCAGGCTGCCGCGCGCGACAATCTTGCCTTGCTTGAACAAATATATTTCATCAAACAAGGGCAGCAAGTGCAGTCGGTGGACTGAAGATATAATGGTTTTTCCCTTAAATGCTTTGAAGATGTTTTTGTGAATCTCAATCTCATTTTTCGGGTCAACACTGCTGGTTGGCTCGTCAAGGAGCAGAATCGGCCTTTTTTCAGCATCCAGCAAGCCCCGCGCAAGCGCCAAACGCTGCTTTTCCCCTGTGCTGAGATTCACGCCTTTTTCAACCACTGATGACTCAAATTTCTTGGGCAATCGGTTAGCCACCTGCGTAAAACGTGCCATATCAGTATATTTCTTAACTGTTTTAAGGCTGTATGACCTTCCGAGCGTAATATTTTCTCTTACAGTTGTTGCAAACAGCTCAGGATCCTGCGGAATCAGGGTGATGTTCTGTGCAAGCGCTTCAAACCCAGCAACACTGGTGCCATTAATCTGCACACGAACTTTTTTGGGCTTGTACAAGCCCCTGAGCAGCTTCAGGAAAGTTGTTTTGCCGCTCCCGCTTTCACCTACAAGCGCAATGCGCTCTCCGCGCGTGAACGATAGCGAAATATTATCTAAATGCAGGTCATCGCCTTCCACACCATGATAATGGAATTTCAGATTATTGATATTCAACTGCTTCCAGGGTTTTTTGAGGCTAAATGGCGTCATAGCAGCTTTTTTTCTGAAGTCAGCGCTTATTTCCTCAGCATTTTCAACTTGTGCCCGCCACCTGACCAAGTCACCATACCTGCCAGCAAAACGGAAAAAAATGCTTTTGATTCTCTCAACATAGCCGTATAAAGCGTACAGGGTGCCTATCATTATTGTAGAACCAGCAAGGTATGCTTCAAGGATGTACGAGCCCAATACAAAAAACAGGATAAGGCTGCCAAATACCCCGACCAGAAACCATTTGAACTCGCTGGTAGCAATATGCCCCCTGAAAAGCTTGAACGGAGCCATGATTTTTTTCATGATATCATTCGAGGAAAGCTTTTCCAAGCGAAGAATAACAACCGTGGTGATATTGCTGATAATATCATACACTTTTGCTGCTACTTTGTTTTCAGCCCTGTTCAGCTTGATATAGTTTTTTCGTAATTTTTTATCGTAGTGGATAACGACCATGAAGGCCATAACCATCATAAAGATTACAATATAGGCAGAATGCAGGTTAAAATACACTAATGCAAGATATGAACTAATGAGCCTGACCACTGTTTCAATAAGCTCATAGCTTCTTCCTGAAAAATCATACAAGGCTTTGCTGCCTTTCTCAATTTTATCAATCGTATCGCCCGAATGATGGTCAGTATGCCATCGCAAGGGCAAGTCCATAGTGCCGTCAATCATGTGCTTTCTGTAATTTGCCCTGACTAAAAACGAATTAGTGATTTCAATCCAGCGTGCAGGACCGTGAAATATCCAAAAGCCAACAACAATCACGAAAAACAATCCAACAATCCCGAGCAAGGTCATAATGTTGCCTGCATGTATCCCCTGCGTTTGGATGGTGTTCAGCAGTTTTGCCACAATCAAGGGCTCAAAAAAGCTGATGAGGTTTGCTATAATAAACAGACAAGCATACAGAACTACTGCAGGCCTATTGCCCTTGGAATACTTCCATAATTCTTTGCTGAGATACACTACTGGATTTTTTGATGTCATGTTCACCCTTTTTTGAAAAATAAAAAAACAAGCCTCCGGGGGGTATCGGTGAATTACTTCACCGGAACCCACCCGTCGTCTTTCGTTACGCTCAAGCCTCCGGGGGGATTTGCACCCCCGACCTGCTGATTACAAGTCAGCCGCTATAGCTACTAAGCCACGGAGGCATGAGGAGAAAGGGTTATAGTCGTTATATAAAGATTTCTACACTTTGTACAAATTCAAGAAGCCGCTGATTTCTGATTTCAAATGGTCCACATCTTCGCGTATTTGCCGCGAAAAGCCGCTCATGTAAGGCGTGAAAAGGTATTTCTCAAAGAGGGTTCTGAACACATACATCCAGGGGAAGCGCTCCCAGCGGTGCTCATAGTCAGTCTCTAAAAAGGCACTGAACTTTATCTTGAGCTTGCCCTGCTGCATTTTTTGCTTTTTGCCGTCACGGGTCACCACTTTCTCAGTGCAGTCATCAACTTTTATCTTTATTTTAATGACGCTTTTGGCATAATCTGTTAATTTTTTGAACGGCTCGAGCTTGCAGATCACGCAGCGCCCTGTTTTTGATACGCACTCTTCGCATTTTTTTTCAACCGGAAAGTAGCGTTTTGAACCAAGCCAGTCATTGATGAGCTTGTAGAGGTCAGTCAAACTAAACAAGCCTTCATACACGATGAATTCCTTGTCCACGATCAGTCTGCGTTCTGCCATTATGCTATGGTCTCATGCTGGAATTGTCTGCGCATCAACTTCATCAAGTCAACTATTTTCAGGAAAAGGTCATCTTCCCATTGGTCTTCAATGGTGCGTTTGATGACCAGCTTATGATAAAAATCCTGCACTGCTTGCATAGTCTTTGATCCGCCAAAGCGGTTTTCGTAATCAAACAGCATGGATCCGCCGATTTCTATTGCCAGCCTGCCGCTGTTGGTCTTGATTTTCTGGCCTTCTTTGACCATTTCAACCTCTTTGAGTTCAAACACGCGAACCGTTAACTTAATGGTGTACTTGACATATTCATTAATCTTGCGCTCACCGAACAATTCAATCTCTTGCTCAATGCCTGCTGGCGAAGGAATCTTGTATTTGTGCTTGGTGAAGTGGAAGTCATATTCCTGCTCAGAAAACCAGTCCTTAATGCTATTCAATAGTTTTGACAAGTCAAAATAGCCTTTGTGCTTAATCACCGACGACGGCAAAGGATGGGGGACTGCTGCCATGCTTAAAAAAATGAGTTCTCGGCTTTATAAAGCTTTTTATTCTGGCACCTTTTTGGGCCAAAATGCTTCCCGTGCGCCAAACGCCTCCATCTTAAAGAAAACAGTCATGGCATCACGGAGTTCATACACTTCATCATACAATTGCTTCTCGAGCAGGTTGCGCTGCGCGCGCATCAGTTTATTGAACCACCACTTACGCAATGGTTTGAGCAAGGGGCTTTTTGCCCACTCACCTGAAGCATCTGCAATAAGATTTGCTGCAACTTGAATTTCGATTTCTCCCTTGTTAGCGCCAAATTTCTGATTGTTTACCACCACCTCAACATCCTTCATGGCAAGCACGTGGATGTCCACATCAACATCAAAACGCCAGAACGGCTTGGTCTTTTTTTTAGTTGCATTGCGCTTCAGACGCCAGCGAATCCATATTTCCTTGGCACCCTTGCTTTCTTTTTGCAAAAAATATTTTTCTGGAAACTTCTCGTCAGCGCGCGTCGCGTAATCATTATCTATGAACCATTCGTGCAACAGTTTGTAAAAATCTTCTAGAACAAACACATCCTTGTAGTTAACTGTGTAATTAGCAACTGGATAGTATTCAACACCAGTATACCTGTGCTTAATGGAGACCATGGGCTGTTTGTGATTATTGCGCTTTAAAAGTCTTTTGGTCATGACAAAGTTTTATAAACATCCTGCCATCAAAGCAGCGCATGCAAGTGGGTATTGTAGGCAAAGCAAATGTAGGCAAAAGCACGTTTTTCAAAGCCTTAACGCTCGCTGAAGTGCTTATTGCCAATTATCCCTTCGCCACTATTGATCCCAACAAAGGATTTGGTTTTGTACGCCTGCCCTGTGTCGACACTGAATTCAAGGTGCAGTGCAATCCGCGCTTCGGGCACTGCCATAAGAGCAATCGCTTTGTGCCTGTTGAAGTGCTTGATGTTGCTGGCCTGGTGCCTGGGGCGCACGAAGGCAAAGGCATGGGCAATAAATTCTTAGATGACCTCAGGCAAGCGCACGCGCTCATCCATGTCATTGACATCAGCGGCAGCACTAATGAAAAAGGCGAGCCTGTTGACATGGGCAGCTATGATCCTGCCTATGACATCACGTTTCTGGAAACAGAGCTTGATATGTGGTATCTCAGCATTGTCAAAAAAGGCTGGGATAGGTTTGCCCGACAAGTCATGCAGGAACATCAGGAAATACAAAAAGCACTGCACAAGCAATTAAGCGGCCTTTTGGCAACAGAAGACATGATTGCAGAGCTCATCAAAGAGCTCAAGCTCAATCCTGCAAAGCCAACTGAGTGGAAAGAAGAAGACCTGCACCAGCTGGCTGTTGGGCTCAGAAAAAGAACCAAGCCCATGATCATTGCAGCCAACAAAATAGATTTGCCCAGTGCCAAAGCCAATCTTGAACGAATCAAAAAACAATTTCCTGAGTACCTGATCATTCCCTGCAGTGCAGAATCAGAATTAGCTTTGAAAGAAGCAGCCAAGCACAAGCTTATTGACTACATCCCGGGCGATGACCATTTTGAGACCTTGCAAGAACTCACTGACAAACAACAACAAGGACTTTCATTTGTCAAAAAGAACATTCTTGAGGTCTGGAAAAGCACTGGTGTGCAGCCAGCCATCAACGCCGCAGTCTTTGACCTGCTCAAATACATCGCAGTCTTCCCAGGCGGCGTCAACAAGCTTGCTGACCAGCATGGCAATATCTTACCAGACTGTTTTTTGCTGCCTGAAAACAGCACCGCACTTGATTTTGCAGAAAAAGTGCACACTGACTTAGCCAAAAACTTCATCGCAGCCATGGATGCTAAAACAAAGCGCAAAATCGGCAAAGAACATGTGCTGAAGCATCTGGATGTGGTAGAAATCCTGACTTAAACTTCACTTGAATCAATAACGCCCAATGCCTTGTCAACCATAATAAAATTCACCACCTGATTCTTGCCTTTTTGCTTTGCCTTATACAGCGCAGCATCAGCTTCGCGCACCATGTCAGCAGGCAAGGCTGAACTGTTCAGACAGGTCAGCGTGCCAATGCTGATAGTCAACGGCGCTGCTGCTTCAATTGCTGCACGCAGCAGTTCAGCAAGCTCAGCAGCTTGTTCTGGCTGGGTATTGCCCAGAATAACTGCAAATTCCTCACCACCATACCTACAGACTGTTCCCTGCACTGTTTTTTTAGTTATGGCTGCAATATCCTGCAGGATTTTGTCACCTTCAGGATGGCCTTTGGTATCATTATACTGCTTGAAATCATCAACATCAAACAGCAGCAAGGCAGTTGACTGCTTTTTTTGGTGCGCGCGAGAGATGGCTGTGGGTAAGGCATCATCAAAAAAAGCGCGATTGTACAGGCTGGTGAGCTTATCTGTTCGCGCGCTATGCTCTACTTGCTTATAGGAACTTATTTGCACCACTGCATCAACGAGTTTTGTGCCAAGCAAGGACACCAAATCCAAGGAATTACGCAAGTCATGTTCAGCATACATGATAAGCGCGCCAATATTTTCTTTATTGTGCAGAACGGGAACTGCCAGCATGCTGCCCGTTAGGTCTTTTGCCAAGCCAGCCAGCATGTAATCAGTGCTCAGTTCTTTGACAAAAAAACTGCTTCGTGCTGCATCCAAATGCTTGACAATTGCGTTTTCCAGTGGCTTGAGCACAACATTAGGAAAATGGCTTGCTGCAGTATCAAATACATGGATGCTGCAATTGCCCAGCTTGAATTTATGCACAAAAAAAGAAACCGCGTTCTGCAATAGTTGTGTAATCTCTTTAGAGCGTGCTGTTGCCTCCATGAATTCAATCAAGCAGGTTAATTCTTTGATAGTCTTGGTTGATTCCTGCTTATGCATGCGCGCCTGCACCATAGCATTGACAAACAGCTCAACAAAAGCAGCTTTTGCTGGCAGGGTAGTTCTATCATGCACGTGCACAGACTGCAAGGCATCGCGCAACTCTTCTGATTCAGGCACGGTCAAGGTCTTGACATTAGTAACCATGCTTGAGACAACCACCAATCCAAGAAAGGCATCATCAGTGCGGACCGGCATGATGATGTTGTGCATGCCTGCATGGCAGGTAAGTAATTGCACCCCTTCAGAACCCTGCCAGGACTTCCTGCTCACATCGCACTTGCCTGAACGCTCCAACAATTGGCAATAGAACGGGAAGGCCTTGCTCACAAATGCTTTTTGCCCTGCTGCATCAAGCACATAGACCGGCGCCTGCAGTGATTGTGACAAGCGCTCAAGCCAGGCTGCATCAATAACATCAGTAATGTGCATTCTCGGAGAAAAACGGCAGTGGTATAAATACTTTTACTAACCAAGCTGAATGCAGTTCAGCTGGGCACAGAAAAATGATGCCTCATTTTTCTTGGTAAAAGAAGAAAAATAAAAAAATTATGCTGTGTCTAAACTGGGTGCGTACGTGCAGTCTACTATATCGCCATTTCGCTGGACTGAGTAGTCTGCATAGCGCTTATCACGTGCAATCTTGCCTGGATAGCAAGGATTTGTGGATTCGCTCGCCGTTTTGTACGGACTGATCCTTTGATGCACTGTTGTTGGTGATTCGCTTGCAAACGGTTCAGAGTGCCTGATGCCTGCAATACGTGGTCCTGTATAGGTTGGAACGTCAGTACTTGACTTCACATAACGATCATAGGTTCCTTCACCGCCAGGGATATAGGCACCGCCGCCGTAAAGCTTATCGCCTCCGCCAGCATAACCGCCAGTTCCTGCACCGCTAAAGACCAACACCAGACCAACTATTGCTATGACTGCAACAATTGTGAATATTGCCATTGCTGGTTTTTCTGCCATGTAGTTCACCTCCTTTTCTTGTATTTTTGTGATCGTAGCGCTTTCATAAGCGCTAACTTAAAGTGGGATAGTTTGTTTTTGGGAAATGACGCTCCTGCAGCAGGTATATGCCCGCCGCCATTGCCGCCAAGCGCGCCTGCAATGTCCTGCAGCAAGTCATTGAGCCGTACTGCGCCGTCTTGCCTGCGTGCGCTGATTTTCACCATGCCATCAGTCACATTTGCTATGACTACTGTTTGATGCGGGTGTTCAAAGCCCAAAATAGTTGAAATTGGGCTTTGTACTGGATACCGTGGTTGAATCATATAAAAGGTTAGTTGTAAATCAGCATAATGATGTGCTTTTGTTTTCTCAAGCCTGAGCCAGTGCGTTATTTCAGTATCAATTGCTTTTTTGTATTTTTTCAGCTTTTTTGTGATATCTGCATATTTTTTTGCATTATGAACCGTGGTAAAGCAGGTTCGCACATTATCAGGGTCGTGCGTTATTGCTGCATGTATCGTGCCTGACACATTGCCGGGCAAGGTCTTGAAATAATCTTTTTTTGCTGTAATATGATGTTTTTTGAATACTTTTTGCAAAAACGGCTTCCAGCTGCGTGCAGTTGCATCACTGATAACGCCAATAGCTGCAAGCCAGTCAAGATCTGACATATCAACCAAGGTGCCTGCAAGGTCATAGACCATTTTAGTTGTTGAGTACTGCGATGGTTCTTCAAATGCAGGGCAAACCAGCTGCGGTTTATAGGTAATAACACGCGGGGATTGTATAATCGGGTATAATTTATGATGATCAATAATAAGCACATCAGCAAACTGCGCCATTTGCTTCACCAGCACCGGGAATTGATCTCCTGAGAGGTCAGTAAAAATTATTTTGTTTATCTTGCTTTTCCGCAAGCGGGTAATATTTTTCCGCCAATCTTCTTTGCCAGCAAGAATAGTATGGAAGCGCTTGTTATGCAAGCGCTTGAGCAAATGGCTCACGAGCACTCCTGAACAAACACCATCCGGATCAGCATCATGAATCAACGCAATGCGATCTTCTGGCTTGATACTCGTAAAGAAGTTCTGCGCTTGTCCCAGTACTTTTTTGTTGAGTTTCATGGTTTCAGTCCTTCGTAGAGCAATTCTACACAGGCGGGCTGATTTACCACAAACATACTTGAATAGGAAAGAAATAGTTTGGCGCGCTCTAGGGAAAGGACGCGCCAGGGTTGGGGTTGCGTGAGTGAGAGGGAAAAGGACGAGGATAGCCTTCTCGTCCGTGTGATGTAAGGATGTGTTATAGCCGAGAAACTCGCTGAGCGAGTTTCCCGGTGTGTTTTCTTTGCCTGTATCATGCTGCCTCTGCTATTGCTAATTGATGTAATCCCTTGTAGGCTTGTTTCATCATGTACATGCGTCGATCAGCTACGGTTACTAAGTCTTTTACAACTTCGCTGAGCGGCCTGGTATAATCAACATCAGGTATATCTCGTGCGTAGTTTGCAACACCGTAGCTCATTTTGACGCCTGTTTTCTGCCCAACGTCGCGCCTAATGCTGTCTGCTATTAAGTCTGCTTCGCGGGCATCTGTTTCCCATAAGATAAGTGCAAATTCATCTCCACCATAGCGGCAGATATGATCAGTGCTTCTGCGCACATGTCGTCCCATACGGTCAGCAATTTCAGCAATTTTGTCATCAGCTGCTGGGTGACCATACGTATCATTATAGTGTTTGAAGTCATTGAAATCAAAGAACACCACTGAAACTGTTTCTCTGTTTGGCGTGCCATGACGCTCATTGCTGCGCTGTGCCATGCCAACATATTCAGCTAATTTTTCATCAAAAAATAATCTGCTCTTCGCGCTAGTTGTAGAATCAGTATAGGCTCTGTCAGCTCTTGCACGCAGGGTGACTATTTCTTGGGCCATGCGCCCCATAAGCTGGGGCAGGCTCACTGTAGATGTAGAAACATAACTGCCATCTGGCAGTTGTGCTTCTTCAACATTAACAGCTTGAAGCATCGCTTCAAGACCTACTTTATGTGGGTCTTCATGACCCGGTTGTATTCTTCTAGACTCCACCATTTCTCGTTTGCCATTTTCGAATGTAACCACCTCATTTTTTTTTCCTCCGTTAAGTTTGATTGCCATTTTTGACCATTTTTGAAAGGGATGGGGTTGGACAAGGCGTTTAGCTTTTTTGGGTGTTGGCGCTCAGCCTTGGCCATCGCAAAGCAAGGAGTTATGCGCCGTTGCGTCTCCTGCTTTGGCCCTTAGTTGGTTTTGTTCATGTTAATACCCTTAGGAGCAAAAATTTATATATACTTACCGTACTTACAATACTATAAAACGTACTTGTACGTACAAAATAAGGCAAAAATGAGGTGATTTTATGCATATCCGCAAGCTAGTAAAGGCTGGACAAGCCAGCCACACGATCAGCCTGCCCAGAAAATGGCTGCTCAACAACAACCTCAAGAAAGGCGATACTGTTTATATCACTGAGAAAAGCAGCAAAGAGCTCATACTGCGCTCACAGCCGCACGAAGAAGCTCAGGAGAAAAAAGAAATAACTATTGAAGTTGATGGCAAAGAGCTTGGCACTGTCCAACGCCAGCTGACCTCAGCTTACCTGAACAACTACAATATCATCCATTTGCTTGGCAGCAGCATAGCGCAAAATGCCAAAGCCTACCGGAACCTCTTCCAAGACTTTGTAGCCTTGGAAATAGCAGAGCAAACAAGCAAAAAAATAACTGCCCATGACCTGCTGAACCTGCAAGAAATCTCTGTGGAAAAAACAATCAACCGCATGGACATGATGGTGCGCACCATGCTCGAGGATCTTGGCCACAGCATCACCAAACCAGAACTGCACGACTCTATTGCCTTGCGGGACTTTGATATTAACCGGCAATACTTCTTGTTATTGCGGCTACTGAAGAACGCAATGAAAAATCCAGCCATGGCAGACCGCCTGCATGTTTCACACGACAAAATCATCGCACACTGGTATACCACAGTCAATATTGAAAATCTCGGGGACTGCATAAAAAACATCAGTGCACTGCTGCCCAACGCAGCAAAGCTTAACACAGCAGAATTCACCAAGATACTGTCTGCAATACAGGCTGACTATACCAATGCCATGAAAGCATATGCAACTGATGATAAAGCACTTGCTGACACTATTGCTCGACGAAGAACAACCTTGTTTGACCAATGCCAGACCTTAGCAACCAAGCACTCAGGCCATGCAGAAATAGGCATTATTGAATCACTCAAGAACATGACCAGTTTAGTCGCCAATGTCGCACGGACTGTTATTGATGAAGATTAACACACCTGCACGCCGCTCATAACCACTTTGCCAACACCATTGCAGATATACAACTGGATAGTTCCACGCACAGGATCGGCACTGTCAACATAATAGAACGAGTTACCATTCTCAAAATCAATGCCATACATATCACTGATTGGCATTTGCCTTGGTACGAACCGCACAGCACCTGCAGCTGCCTGGCCCGTGCACGCATCAATTTCTGTTGTTGCCACAGGAGCTATTCCTGCCTGTGCAAAACCTGGCTCAAAAAGATTGTGCTTAAAGTCATCAATCAACAGCAGGCAGCGCGCGGGATCAATAGGCGCATTGCCTGTGGTCTGCGGATGAAGCTGCAGCATAATACCAACAACAGCAACAATTGCAACTACAAGAAAAATAAGGTTTTTAGTCATGAAAATAAAGGTAAAAAAAAGCCCTTATGGGCCAATTCTGCCAGGAGATTCTTGTGAAGCTGGCACGCCACTTGGTTGTCGTGTTGACAATGGCACGTCTCCTCGCTGTCTTAGTGGAAGAAGATTTTGTTCATGCCTACAGCAACATCCTGTGTTGCCGAATTCATCTCCGCCAACTGTTGGAATACATTCAGCACCTGCTGCTACCCATCGTGCACATTCTCGTTGGTTCTCTTCTGCATTACCAGTACCGACAAATGCATATTGTGACTCTCCAACTGGGGCAGTGTACGGACAAGCATCAGCTTGACCTGACGCTCGCGTAAAGAGCGCTCCTGTTGAACTTGTATTTGTAAATAAGAGTACAAGGCCTACAACTGCAATAATGGCTACTACGCCTAGAATGACCAATGCAATGCCTTTTCCTTCTTCAGCCATGTGATCACCTCAAGTTTTTCTAATTCTCTATAAATTTGCTTTAGATATATAAATCTTTCTAGTCCTTCTTCATTCTTCTGAAGGTCTCTGCCACATCAATTATATACTTACCATCTGCTATCTTGAAAATAAGCGGCTCTCCTTTGAACAAATGAACCAGGTCAAGCTCATATTTTCCTGGCTTCAGCACCCTGATGCTCTCCAAATCAAGCACGACTGGCGCGTCTTTTTCTTCTGCCCCTATGAGTGAAAGCACGTCGTCTTCAATCTTCTTGGCATCTTGTTCAGGTAGCTCCAGCAGCTTTTCGCCTTTAATCTGGTCAAGTTTTTCCTGCCTAATAAAAAAGAACAAGCGCGCACCGCATGAACAACCAGCTAGAATTTCTTTGGCGCCGTCATCATAAAACGTATTGCAGCGGACGCATTGGTGAGGCATCTTATTTTTTCCTTTTACGCTTTTTATCTTTGGTGAGCAGTTCAATCTTGGTCGGGTCTTTCTTAATTGCTTTCACCACATTTGCCGGACCAATAATAGTGAGTCCTGAACGGTCACCTAACAGCATGCTGAACATATCGTTTTTGAATTTGTTGAAGCCTGAGAGATTTGCCTGCGCAGGATTGATAACTGCGAGCTCAATACCCTTAAAGTCTTTGTTAATCTCTTCCATGGTTGCTTTGATAAGCTCTGTTTCCTCATCTTGCTTGAGCCGTCCCTGCAACAAGACAATCTTGTCCTGCTTGGCAATGTTCAATAATTTCCTGATTCTGCCAATTGCGGTGAGATCTTCTATTTCTGTATACGAGATAAACTGTAGTGTTACCATTAGGCAAGTTCCTCAAATAAGTTTTTGTAAAAGTGCTTGACATTCTTGCCATATTTTGCAGAGATACCAACCACTTTGTATTGCGGGAACGCTGCTTGTATTTTTTTCATGTTTGCTTTTTTCAAGTCAACCTTGTTGGCAACCACCATGACCGGAATTTCCCGCGCCTGTAGATTTCCCATGATGGTGATATTAACCTGCGAGTACGGGTCCTGCGTTGCGTCAAGCACGACCAAGACCGCATCCATTTCATCAAGCCACTTGATGGCTTCGATAACGCCTTTGGTTGCTTCTTTGGCACGCTTTTTTGCCTTCTTTTCAGTCATGCCTGCTTTTAAGAAATCTTCATAATCAATTTTCGTTGCAATGCCGGGCGTGTCAACCAGGTTAAAGAGCAGCTCTTTTTTTCCGTCTTCGCTTTTGACCGTAATTTGCTCCTTGACATTAATTTCCCGCGTTTCGTGCGGCACAGAACTCACTGACCCCATTTCCTGGCCCAGCCAATCATAACAAATCTTATTGGCCAAGGTGGTCTTGCCCGCATTGGGCGGACCGTAGAGCCCAAGCTTGATATCTTTTTTTGACTTAAACAAGTCACCCAGGAAAGACTCAAGCATGCGTTTTAGGAAACTAATAACCATTCAACCACCTTTTTCACTGTTGTCAGTGTAAACCTCACTGCCTATTTATACTTTTCTATTCGATACAAGAGAAAAAATAGAGAATAAAAAAAAGATTATCTCTTTTTCTTTTTCTTAGCAGCCTTGCGCTTTTTAGCTTTTTTCTTGCGGCCGCCGCGTGCCATTTTAGCACGAGAAACGTCTCCTCGCTTGTCAACAAAGTAGAGGTAGCCTTTTGCTTTTTTCACACCTACTTTTGCGACTTTTTGCACACTGCCCCGTGCTTTTTTTCGTCCACGTGCCATTTTTGCACGGGAGATGTCTCCTCGCTTGTCGACGAAATAAAGGTAGCCAGCGGCTTTCTTCACACCAACTTTTGTAACTTTTTCTGCCATGTTTATTTCCTCCTTTTTTAGTGGAGTGTCACACACTCCCCATCCCACGACGATTTCTCGTCTTAGTTTCTACAATCAAAACAGCACAGGTTTATAAACTTTTCGTCAGTAAAATCAATAGTTTCTGCAGCATCACTTTTTGGAATTGGTGATTTTTTCTTCCAACAACGCCACATGCGCCTTGATACTTTCCTCCACTGCGTTGAATGCTTCGACAGCCCATTTCACATGACTTTCCAGCTTGCCATTCACTTCTTCAACCCTGAATTCGACATAACAGAATCTGCAAACCTTCTTTCCAGGAGCTAACCGAGCACCCCTCGCGTCTTTTAATTCATCAGCAAACAGCGTTTTACACTTCCCACATTCAAACATAGTACTCCCCCAGCCTATTTTTTCTTCTTTTTGACAGCCTTCTTCTTTTTCTTCACTGCCTTTTTAGCCTTTTTAGCCTTTTTCGCATGCACGTCCTTGACAAACCAGCTTGGCTTGAGCAGGTGCTTAAGTTTTTCAGAAAACTGGATGCCTTCTTTATATAAGGCAACTTCTTCTTTTCTGCTCAACGGCTTTTCTTTTTCCAGCCGCTTTGCCTCAGCAAGCGCTTTCTTCACTTCTTTGCGCTCAAGGAATCTTCCCATGATCAGCTCCTGAGAATGTGCGTATATAAATCTTTTGCAACAAAGTATTTTAAGGTGTACGCACTCCAAACCCCCATGAAAGGGCTGGTTGTTTCAGGAGAGTATGGGAGTATTCTCGTCAGGGAAAAAAGCGGGCACAAGCTTGAGCTCGGTGAACTGCTCATCGCAGATATGCCTGAAGGCAAGATTCTACTGCAGGTGTTTGATCTCATCTATGGCTCGCAGCTCAGCCAGCAAAACCTCGAATTAGTCTCTGGCTTAAAGCTTGAAGAAGATGCTGCCATTGAATTGCTTGACGCGCACGTACGCACCTATATTTTAGCCAAGCTCAAAAGCCTTATTGCAATCACGCATAACGCTGCGCGTGCTGCCAAAACCCTGCCCACGTTTTTTTCGCATGTGCGTGATGTCACCAACAATGATTTCACCTTCCTTGACAAAACAGCTAATGGGTTGCCCCTGGGACAGCTTCGCAGCGGCAGCAAAGTGCTTGATGTGCCCATCCTTGTTGATGGTGAAAAAGTATTCAGCCACCATATTCTTATCACCGGCACCACTGGCAGGGGCAAAAGTGTGCTCATGAAGAACCTCTTATGGAACACCCTGGCTGCACCCTATTGCGGATTGCTGGTGCTTGACCCGCATGACGAATATTATGGCAGAAATGAACTTGGCATGAAAGATCATGAACAGGCTAAAGAACGACTGGTATATTATACACCGCGCGCACCACCGCCGGGCGGGCTCACGCTCAGAATTAATCTTACCACCCTCACCCCTGCTCATTTCCAAGGCGTGGTTGACTGGAGCGACCCGCAACAACAAGCGCTGGCAGCCTATCACAAAGCCCATCAGAAAGACTGGATTGAAGCAGCTATCCTGCAAAAACCATTACCTGTCAAGTTCGGTGAAGGCACGCTCGATGTTGTCCGTCGGCGACTGCTGCAATTATTACACTTAACGGTTGATGAAGAGAAGATTTTCTGCAAAGGCATTTTTGATTTCCACGCAGGCGAAACAACCTGCAAAGATATTGTTGCTGCACTTGAGGCTGGAAAGAC
>JBFHWZ010000022.1:0-13586 GCA_041599235.1 Candidatus Woesearchaeota archaeon
GCCAACAAACGGCGCAGGCGAGCTTCCAAAAAAACTCTCGCTCTGCGAAGCTGTTTTTGACCTGAAATACGAAAGAGAACGCAAATACAATGGACAATTGTCTGACTCATGACCTCCTTTACAATATGCGCACGGCATTGCCCAGATAAGGCACGTAAAATATTTAAACACATTGCTTCTCTAAACTAGCTATGGGGGTCACCGCAGTAAGCCTTCTTAGTGGAGGCATTGATTCTGCAGTCAGCAGCCACATTGTCATGAACCAAACAGATATTGTGCTGGTTCATTTTGCTAATCAGACCGCTACTACCGGCGCAGAAAACAAAGTTATTGAACTGGCAAAAGTGCTTGCCAAAACAAAAAAAACAAAGCTGTATCTCGTGCCGTTCAGAGAACTGCAGTTTGCAATAATCAAAAACGTTCCTTCAGCCTATCGCATGATTGTGTACAAGCGCTTTATGCTGAAAATCGCAGCAGCCTTAGCAAAGCGCCTCAATGCACGTGCCCTGGTAACCGGCGACAGTCTTGGACAAGTAGCATCACAAACACTGGACAATATCAAGGCCATTTACGAATCAACACAGCTGCCCATCATAACACCGCTGTTAGGCAAAGACAAAGAAGAAATCATCAAGGTAGCAAAAGCAATTGGCACATTTCAGCTCAGCGCACTCCCATACGAAGACTGCTGCACGTTCATGGTAGCCAAACATCCAGAAACCCATGCCAAGCTCGACGCTATAAAAAAATACGAAGCAGGCCTTGATGAACAGCTTATCACCCACGCACTTGACCAGGCAGTTATCCTCGAATTCTAAATACATTTAAAAAAGACTCGCGCTTTCCTGCTACTATGATCAGCGATACAGAAATCAAGGAAATTCGACAAGCACTGCTTAAAACAGAACGGCCCTTTATCTTCTTTCATGATGATCCTGACGGCCTGGCTAGTTTCTTGCTCTGCTATCGGAAAATCAAGAAAGGCAAAGGCTATCCCTTAAAGGCATTTCCCCAGCTTAAAGCAGAACATGCACAGCAAGTAGAAAAATACGGCGCTGACAAAGTCTTCATTCTTGACATTGCCTTAGCTGACCAGGAATTTTTTGATGCGCTCAGCATGCCTAAAATCTGGGTTGACCACCATGACCCCCAAAAGCGAGACAAGGTCAACTACTATAATCCGCGCGTCACCTCGGGAGAAAACATCCCCACACCAGCGCTCATCTATCCTGTGGTGCAGCAAGACCTGTGGATTGCAACAGTCGGCGCTATTGGCGACTGGTACTTTCCGCCCTATGCAGAAGACTTCAGAAAACAATTTCCTGAGCTGCTGCCCGCAGACATCACCACCGTGGAAGAAGCCCTTTTCAACAGCCCGGTCGGTAAACTAGTGAAAGTGTTCTCATTTAACCTCAAAGGCAGCACCACTGAAGTCAACCAATCAGTCAAAACACTCACCAGAATACAAAACCCCTATGAAATCCTCAAACAAGAAACACCAGGCGGACGGTTCTTGTACAAAAAATACCATAAAATCAACAATATCTATGAAACAATGCTTAAGGAAATCAAAGAACGCGCAACCGATGACCGCCTGCTGGTGCACACCTATGCCAGTGACCAGCTCTCGCTCACCAAAGACCTGGCAAATGAGCTCTTATACACGTTCAAAAACAAAGTAATCATTCTGGGCAGGGAAAAAGATGATGAGCTCAGGTGCAGCATCAGAGCACCCGCAGACATCACCCTGCCAGACGCACTAGCACAAGCGCTTGAAGGCATCCAAGGCTATGGCGGCGGACACGAACACGCCTGCGGCGCAGGCATCAAAAAACACGATTTCCCGAAATTTATAGAGAATTTAAGACGTGCGTTACATTTATAAACGCTTTCGAGTTCTATACTATTACGCGCCGGTGATCTAATGGTATGATCTCAGCCTTCCACGCGCTCGAGCGGAGCTCAGCTGGCTCTTTGCTCGGGGCAAAGAGAGCTGATGGCCTGGGTTCGATTCCCAGCCGGCGCATTCCACATGGCAAAACGCAAAGAAACCATTCTGGCATTGTGCGCGCACAATGATGACCAAGTGCTCGGGGCAGGCGGCACGCTTGCAAAATATGCCAAAGAAGGCAAAAATATCAGGACCATCATCTTTAGTTTTGGCGAGCAAAGCCACCCGCACTTCAAACCGCACGTCATCATCGACATGCGCGTGCGGGAAAGCCTCAAAGCAGACAAGATCATTGGCGGCAAAGGCGTTGCCTATCTGGGGCTTAAAGAAGGCAAGTTCCCTGCAGAAATAAAGCAGCGCAAGCTCAAGACCAAAATCAAGAAAATCATCAAAACAGAAAAGCCAACCAAGATATTCACGCACGGCCCCAATGATCATCATCCTGACCATCGCGCAGTCTATAACCTGGTCAGGGATATCCTCAAAGAAACCAAGCTCCGCTGTGACGTGTACAGCTTTGACATCTGGAATGTGGTCAGGTGGCGGCGCAGAAACCTGCCAAAATTGGTGGTTGACATCTCAGATACCATGCCAACCAAGATCAAAGCAGTACGCGCGCACAAAAGCCAGATAGCCATTCCCGGCGTCTTTGGCCTGTACTGGAAAATGATCTACAAAGACCGGCTCAATGGCTGGGTCAACCACTGCACGTACGCAGAAGTGTTTGATAAACTCAACTAGCGTTTCGTAACTTTCGAGGCAAACTCGAAAGCAAACTGAATTACATGGAAAAGAAAAAGCTCCTCATCAGCAGCGATTGTTATCTGCCTAGATGGGATGGTATTGCGCGCTTTCTTTCAGAACTCATACCCCAGCTCACTGAACACTTTGAGGTTACAGTGGTTGTGCCCAAATTCAAGGGCAAGCTCATAAAAATACCCAACATCAAACTGGTCAGGCTACCGGTTATGAACATCCAGTTTGGCGATATTTATTTC
Source organism: Candidatus Woesearchaeota archaeon (assembly GCA_041599235.1). GTDB lineage: Archaea > Nanobdellota > Nanobdellia > Woesearchaeales > ARS49 > JBFHWZ01. The sequence continues at coordinate 2,950 of JBFHWZ010000022.1, forward strand.
AGCAAGTTCAGGTCAAAAGATATCCGCAAACTGGTTGAGGATGCTGATATCATCTTTAACCAAACCATTGGCCCTATCGGCATCAGCACCATCAATGCAGCTGAAAAGCTCAAAAAACCCCTAGTCAGCTATATTCACAGCGTTGACTGGGAGCTTGCCTTCCGTGCAATGAAGCATGGTAAAAAAATGGCTCGCTGGTATGTGAAGCGGCTTGCCAGAAAATTATACAACAAATGCACCTTGCTGATGGTCCCGTCAAAAGAAGTGGAGGACATCCTGACAACCAATCACATCCGCACCAGAAAAGTGTTGATCGGGCTGGGTGTTGACACCACTAAATTTATGCCGCCGTTATCAAAATACGGCGCTAAAAAAGCAGTTAAAATAATGCCGCACAAGACGGTCATTGGGTTTTGCGGAAGGATTGGCAGGGAAAAAGACCTGCCAACACTCATCAGGGCCTTTAAGAAACTCAGGCAGCACCAAAAAAGCATTGTCCTGCTGATTGTCGGTACCGGCATTGAAGCAGAAGTGGGCAAAGATATTCACCTGATCGTCACTGGTTCTATTGACAATGTGGTTCCGTACCTTCAGGCAATGGATATTTTTGTATTGCCCAGCCTGACTGAAACAACCAGTCTGGCCACCATGGAAGCTATGAGCGTGGGTTTGCCTGTGGTAGTCACGCCGGTGGGCGCTATCAGAGAATATGTTGAAGACGGAAAAAACGGCCTTATTTTCCCACGCGGCGACTCAAACAGCCTCTATGAAAAACTTGAAGGCCTGCTTGGTGATGAGCAGCTCAGAGCCTATTTAGGCAGAGAAGCACGAAGAACCATCAAGACAAAATACCAGTGGAGCTTAACTGCAAAGAAAATACGCTTATTACTGCAAAAAGTTTAAACTCTCAACCCAACCACATTGCTCAAGCCTGATTCTGTCTGCATGCTGACCCCATACAAGGTGCCTGCTTCTGCAATAACTGCATCATTATGGCTGATAACCACATACTGCGCATCCTTGCAGTATTCCCGAATGAGCTTTGCCAGTTTCTCGCTGTTTGACTTATCCAGTGCTGCGTCAACTTCGTCAAAGACATAGAAGCTTGCTGGCTCGTGTTCCTGAATGGCAAATAAGAATGCCAGCGCAGTCAGTGTTTTTTCGCCGCCGCTCAAACTGCGGATGTCCATGAACTTATTGCCGGTCAGGCGAACTTTAATGCGCATGCCTGCATCAAACGGCTTTTCAGGATTTTCAAGCTCCAAGTGCGCCTCCCCCTTGGTTGACAGGTCGCTGAAAATGTTCTGGAAGTTAGTGTTCACCACATTCAGCACATCCATGAACAAGGCGGTCTTGTCACGCTCAATTTCTTCCATGAGCTTGACCACATCATCTTTTTCAGCAATCAAGCCATCTTTTTTCTCAACCAGCACACTATACTCCTTCTCAACAGTCTCATAGATTTCCAAGGCACGCAGGTTCACATTGCCAATGGTGGCCATCATCTTTTCAAAGTCAGCAATTTCCTTCTTCAGCTGCTCATCTGTTTTTGTTGTGTCCAATTCAATGCCCTCATACTGCGCAAACTCTGCCTCAATGCCTGCGCGCTCTGCTTTCAGGCGCGCTTCCTCAATAGATAATGAATTAACATTCAACTCCTGCTTGCGCGCCTCAGCTTCAGTGGTAATTATCTTGTTTTCCCGCGCCGTAATCTCATCACTGAACTTGTTTCGCTTGGTGAACAAGCCCTTGAACTGCGTCATGAACTTCTCCTGATGCTTTTCCTTTTCTTTGAGGTCTTTTTCCTGCTCTTTGACCAGCTTCTGCATTGTTTGTATCTCGTCCTTGAATGAAGCCTCTTCTTTGTCCATGTCTTTCATGATTTTCGCCGTGTTTTCTTTGTCCCTGCCAAAGATTTCATTGCTTTGCGCTGTGCCGCTCTTCAGTTCAGCATCAATCTTGATCTGTTCTTCTGAGAATTCCTTGCGCTTTTGCTCAAAGGCATTAAGCTCTGCAAGCAGGCGAGGATTTCTGAGCTGCGCAATCTTATCCCTGAGCCCCTGCTTTTCTATTTTGAGCTGGGTAAGCGCCTGTGTCTGCTCAACCACTTTGTCCTCAACATCCTTGAGCTTCTTGGTGGTTGTTTCTATGCTCTGCTTAAGCTCTTCTTTGTAGCTCTTAGTGGCATCTAAGTCGCCTGATTCCAAGTGCAGCCCTTTTTCAGTCTTGATAATCTCCCCTTCAAGGGTTGCCTTGAGTTCACGATAGCGATTGATCTTTTCTTCATTTTTCTCCCGGGTTCGTTCAAGCACGCCCAGTTCTTTTTGCGCTTTCTTGACCAGCTGTTCATGCTGCTTGAGCTCATCACCAAGCTCTTTTTCACCAAAGCTGCCTGATTTCTTATGGCGATACCCACCAACCATGACACCCGAGGTCTCAGCCAAGTCACCATCTAATGTCACCATCTTAGCTTTGCCAATGCCTATCTTGCGGGCAACCTCAATGCTGTCAACAACCAAGGTGCTGCCAAACACATGCCTGAACACATTCTGGAATTTAGTATCAAAATCAATCAAGTCAATAGCAAAGCCATGCACGCCAGGAGACTTTGCCAGTTTTTTAACTGCATCAGACGGCACAATAGGCTTGATCTTGTTCAGCGGAATAAACGTCGCCGTGCCAAACTTGCCCTGCTTCAAGAACCGTATAGCAGTTGCAGCAGTCTGGTCATCTTCCACCACCACACTGTTAATCTTCTGCGCAGCAGCAGTCTCCAATGCCAAACTGTACTGTGCACTGGTCTTGCCCAGCTCAGAAACAGTGCCGAACACGCCGCCCAGCTTGTTCTTGTTCTCCAAGACTTTCTTGACTGCCACATTCGCACTGGCTGATTCCTTAATGCCTGCCTGCTTGATTTTCAGCTTTTCCAAAGCTTCCTGCGCAGCCAATGAGTCCTGCCTGAGCTTGGCAATCTGCTGCGCGTGCTCACTGTCAGTGTTCAAGAGCTCATTGAGCTCAAGCACGAGCTTCTTGAACTCTTCTTTTTTCTTTTTCAGGACTTTAATTTCAGCCTCGTGCTCTTTTTCCAGTGCAAGCACTTTGGCAATCTTTTCATCAATGGTCTGAATCTGGAAATCATACTTGTCATTTTCCCTCAGCAAGGCCTGCTGTTCCTCACGGAGCGCCTGCAGTTTTTTCTGCTGCTCTTCAGCTTTTTTGTCATTTGCTTCCAGCTGCGTTTCTATCTCAGCATTTTCTCCCAGCTTGTGCTTTTTCTTAAACTCAGCAATCTTTTTGTCAAGCTCAGCAATATTCTGCTCAAAAAATTTCTTCTTATCTAGCAATTCATTGTTTTGCTCGCCAAATTCCTTGAGTTTGCTGTCAATATCATCAAGGTTCTGCTGCAGTTGCTGCTTGCGCTGCTGGATGCGGGAAATTTCATTATTATGAGAGCTTATCTTGGTCTTGTTGGTGGCCAGCTCAACCTGCAGTTTCTCTATGTCCTTCTGGAGCTTGATCTGCTCAACTTCGCCTTTTTCCTCAATCTCTTCACTAATCTTCTTGATCTCATCTTTGCGCTGCTGCACTTCTTCCCTGAGCGCCTTGATCTGGTCCTGCAGCGTTGTTAGCTTGTCCTTAAAGCCAGCATTGCGTTTTTCAACACCGTCAAGCTCGCCTGTTTTCTTGTCAATTCTCCGTTTGAGATAGCTTGCCTTGTTTTTCTTGATGTTTTCGCTCAGATTCCGGTACTTCAATGCCTGATCGCGGTCTTTTTTAAGCTCTTTAAGATACGTCTGACGTTCTTTGAGAATAATCTCAGCTTCGTTGAGCTTTTCCTCAACTTTCTGCAATTCATTCAGTGCTGAACGCTTTTTTTCTTCATACACACTGATGCCAGCAATCTCCTCAACAATCATGCGCCGGTCAATAGAGCTCATCTCAACCAAGCGCACAATATCCCCTTGCAGGATAATATTATACCCGTCAGGATAAATCTTGGCCATTGAAAGCAAGTCAACAACCTGCGTTCTGGTCGAGGTTTTATTATTGATTTTATACCTGCTCAAGCCATCACCGCGCACAATACGCGTGACTTTCACCAGGTCTTCATCAACAGGAAAAACACGCTTTTTGTTATCTAAGAAAATGCTTACTTCAGCATGCTTGGCAGGATTTTTTTTCTTGCCCCCATTATAGATAAGGTTGGCTGATTTTTCAGCGCGCAAACTCTTGCTTGAGCTTTTGCCCAGCACAAAGCACAACGCATCCAGAATATTGCTCTTGCCAGAGCCATTCGGCCCAAGAACTACATTAAAACCATCATTAAACAAGAGCTCAGTACGCTTGCCAAAGCTCTTAAAACCGTCCATGACCAGCTTAGTTATCTTGGTTACCTTCTGCTCAGTAGTTGCCACTGCTTCCATAGAGAGAACCAGGGATTTACTATATATAAAACTTGCCTCTGGTCCAGAGGAGAAAACATGCCTCAGAAGGCGCCAAGATCCTTCTGGGATTTGGCCTTGAGCAGCTTCTTATACGGCGCCCAGGACTTCCTGAAAACAGCAGGGTGCTTGTCCCAATTTTTTTCCAAAAAAAGCTTGGTCTTAGGGTCGCTCATATAGCCCGAGCCAAAATCACCCACTTTGGCCTTAAGCTTTTCAATCAGGGCATCACGCTCAACCTTGGCAAGAATAGACGCAGCTGCAACAGTCGGATGGTCAACATCAGCATGATGCGCGCAAATCATCTTGGTTTTTTTATCAATCAAGTCCTGAATATATTCAGTATATGCAGTAATATTCGGGCTGGGGCAGTCAAGCACTGCAGTAGCAGGCTTGAGCTTTTGTATGATTGCAGCAGCATGCTTTGCCTCAAGCCAATTCAGGTTGTCAGTATCACTCAAAACCGCAGTGTCAATCTCATGCGGGCCAACCACCACTAACTCATACTTCACTGTTTTTTTGAGCTGCGCAGCAATGCTCTCACGCTGTCTTGGCGTGAGCATCTTAGAATCTTTCACGCCAAGACTGACCAGCTTTGCTTCGTCCTTTTCATCAATCAGAACACCGCACATGACCATAGGACCAATCAAAGGCCCCCTGCCTGCTTCATCAATACCACAGCGTGTTGCCATACAGCCTCATTGAAAAGGTACGCCTTATAATTATTGCGGTTCAGCACTTGCGCTCGAAACTTATATATACCAGCTCGCAAGCAGGAATACTATGGCTAAAGAGGTACCTAAATACGGCGCACAAGAAGTTCTGCAGTTTGTTGGCCTCAAAAAACTAACGCCAGACGAACAAGCCATTGTGCACAAGCTCAGCACAGCATACTTTGAAAAAGTAAAGCGCGCAGCAAAAAACCTCACCAACATCAAAGTGCACCTCAAATGCTACCAAAAAGAAGGCGGCAAGAAAAAATATTCAGTGCACGTACATGTCTTCCTGCCTTCAAGTGCTATGATTGAAAGCTGCAAAAGCCATGATTATGAACTGCAAAAAACCATCCACGCAGCCTTCCAAGACGTGCAAGAACAGCTCAAGCACAAGCTCAGAACAGACGAACAACGACCCAAGCCGTACTAAGCACCATTGCGAAACTTCTTAGGATTTCTCAGAACTTCAGGCAATTCGCATATATGATCCATGTGAAAGTGAGCAGGAGGCCTGTGAGACCTCGCCCTCTCAACAGTATTGTAGCTATGTTCGGGCATGCTCACCACAGCAGTCATTACACCAAGAGCATGACCTGCATCAATATCAACAGTAGTATCACCAATATACAAAACCTTTTTCCTATCGCCTACTCCAGCACTCCTCAAAAGCAATTCTCCGTCAATAGCATCATACTTACGCGCATCTGACATAACATGATCAAACACATCATTCATACCATACCTTGCCAAATCAGCCCGCACTTCAGAAGCAGGATGACTAGTAAATAAAGCCAAAGGCGCAATCTTTTTCGCTTCCCGCAACGCCTCATCAGCACCAGGAATTATAACTGGAGGATCTGTTGCCTGCAAGAACTCAACAAACAATTTCTGAATTTCAGACAAAGAAGCAGTTATGCCCTTGCTCTTATAATGCCCAGCTATACTTGGCTGATAATCCTGCTGAAACTCTTCCCAAGTATTTGGAATTTTGCCATAATGCTCCATTACCCTATTGTAGGAAAACATGACTGCGTCACAATCATGACTAACAGTGCCGCTCCAGTCCAGAACAATCAGCTCTAAATCCATGATCCACCATTAAAAAGATAGCGGGGAGAGGATTTGAACCTCTGACCTGCGGGTTATGAGCCCGCCGAGCACTCCAGACTGCTCCACCCCGCTATACTTAAAAAGAACTGGACGATATTTATAAAGGTTTTCAATACATTTATAAATTATACGACTACAAATATCTGTATGCTGCCGTGGCACAACCTGGTACTGCGCTGGATTGCTAATCCAGTTTCCTTCGGGATATCCCGGTTCAAATCCGGGCGGCAGCGTTTTTTAAAAAGAGGTGCAGCATGGAAACCGTAATACTAAGCTTGGGCGGCAGTTTGATCGTGCCGGACGAAATAGATGTTACTTATTTGAAAAAGTTCAAGGCCTTTATCAAAAAGCACTTGCGCTCATACCGCTTTATTATTGTGCCTGGCGGCGGGAAGACTGCTCGTCGGTACATGGAAGCAGCTAAAGCGCTTGGCGGCTCAACCACTGACCAGGACTGGACCGGCATTGCCAGTGTTGACTGCAATGCTGAGCTGTTGAGAATTCTCTTTGATGCTCCTGTTGTAACCGTAACTGAAAAAATACCTGTCAAGCCGGTTGTTATTGTGACTGGCGCAGGGCCCGGGCACAGCAGCGATTATGATGTGGTGCTTTTAGCTAAAAAACTCAAAGCTGAGTGCCTTATCAATGCCACTAATCAGGATTTTATCTACGATAAAGACCCTGCCAAATACAAAAGCGCAAAGCCGTTGCAAGAGCTTACCTGGGCACAGTACAGGAAGATTATTGGCGGAAAATGGGAATCCAGCATGCATGTTCCCTTTGACCCTGTTGCGTCAAAGCTGGCAGCAAAGCTTGGCTTTGCTGTTGCGTGCGTCAATGGCAAAAAACTTGCCAATCTCCATAATCTCTTACAGCACAAACCATTCAAAGGAACCATCATAGCATGAAAAAAGCACTCATTATATTTGTAGCACTGCTTATAGCACCTGCTGTTGTAGCAGAAACCATGGCATCTATTGCCAATGCAGAATCAGTGACTATTGATACCAAGATAACGTCCACTATTGACGTAAGTGGCAGCGGCAGGCTTGACTACCTTAATGCTCAACTGTTCTTCTATCCAAAGAAAAGCTACAATCAGGATATTATCAGCCTAGATACTGATCCTGCTGCTGTTGAAGGGGATGATGTTATTGTGTTTGAATGGAAAGAAATCAGCCCGCAAAAGGTCAACTATGGCGCGTTCAGCACCGTCACAGTAAAAAATGATTTTCCTAAAGTAACTAAAAAAATAACCTATCCTATCAGCGTGCCAGACCATCTGGTCTCGTATTTGCAGCCAACTGAAGTTATTGACAGCGGACACTCGTTAGTTATTGAGCAAGCAACACGCCTGGCAGAGGGTGAAGATGACTTATTTGTGCTTGTTGCTACCATAGCTGCCTGGACCAAGAACACTATCTCCTATAACCTGAGCACCTTAACAGCTGATGTTTCACAACCTGCAAGCTGGGTGTTGGAAAACCAGAAAGGGGTCTGTGATGAGCTTACCAGCTTGTTTATTGCCATGCTCAGAGCACTGGGCATTCCATCGCGGTTCATCTCAGGGCTGAGCTTTACGAACTCGCCGTTGTTCCCGAATCAATGGGGCGCGCATGGATGGGCAGAAGTCTGGTTCCCTGAGGTTGGCTGGCTGCCCTTTGACCCTACGTTTGGCGAGTATGGCTGGATAGACCCTGGCCACATTAAAATGCTTGAAAGCCTTGACCCTAAAGAGCCCTCAAGCAAATTTGAATGGAAAGGCAGCAAAGTCACCATTGATCCAAAACCACTTGATTTAACAGGGGAGATAACTGACAAAGGCGCGCGCATTGCACCCCTCATAACCTTATCAGCAAGCGGCGCAAAAGATGATGTTGGCATTGGCACGTACAACTTAGCAATCCTCAACGTGACTAATCTCCAAGACCATTATATTGCAACAGAGATTGTCATGGCAGAAGTTGAAGAACTGGACATTCTTGACCCAACCAAAAAGCAGGTCGTGCTGCGGCCGCACGAAACAAAACAGCTGACCTGGATGGTTAAAGTGCATGATGATCTCAAAAAAAATTACCGCTATGAAATCCCACTAGGATATTTCACGGTCAGAAACGAAAGCACGATTGGCTATTTCACTGTTGAAGATACAGGCCCAACGTACAGCAACTATGATATAAAAAAACTGCAAGAATCAATAGATACTGTTGAGGAAAAAGCAGCAACCACGGGCCTGCTGATGGCCTGCACACCAGCGCTCACTGAGTTTTATGAAAATCAAGAAAATACCATCACCTGCACACTGAAGAACAGAGGCACGACCGCACTCACTGACTTGCAGGTGTGCTTTGAAGAAACCTGTAAATCAGCTACCTTGCTCTTGAACCAGCAAGCAGAGCTCAGCTTTGCGCTTCCGTACTACAAGCCCGGTGACTGGGACTATCGCATCACTGCAGCAACTGATGCAATCACCCAAGACGACACCATACAGGTACGCATGCTTGATGCGCCTGCTATAGACATTATTGAGCTCGTCTACCCTAACAAGGTCAAGTATAAAGACACCTTTGATGTTGCGTTTGCTATAGAAAAAACAAGCATCAGCACTCCCCAGAACGTTCAGGTTGCCCTAAGCACAACCACTGCACTGCAGGAATTTACGCTTGACGAGCTTACTGCTACCCAAGAATTTGAAATAACTGTTGATGGCACGCGCTTGCGCAAAGGCGAAAACCAGCTCACTATCACGGTCCAATATGAAGACACGCTCAGCAACCAATACGTGACTACTGAACCTTTATTGATTACCTTGGAAAAACTCTCCTTTTTCCAAAACATTGGCTACTTTTTCAATCGTATTGGGCAATCATTATTCGGATAAGCAAACTTTGCTTGCAGGCGAGTTTGCGGGACAACAAAATCCCTTGGATTTTGTGGCCAAAGAAATGCCACGCATTTCTTTGGATAGAGAAATCAGGTCAAAGCAAAGGTTTTAAACCCTGATTTTTCTATAACATTTATAAACTCTGCTCAGTGCTTTCATCCTGTGGCAAAAAACCAATCATTTGACAAAATAGTGCCCGATACCTCTGTTATCATAGAGGACATTCTTTCTGAGAAAATAACCAAGCAAGAATTGCAGGTGCAGGAAGTCCTCATCCACGAAGCAGTTCTTGCAGAGCTTGAGCATCAGGCTAATGCAGGCAGAGCTATTGGCTGGGTTGGCTTGGATGAAGTCAAAGCCTTGCAGACACTGTGCACCAAAGGCACGTGCTCAGTTCGCTTTGCAGGCAAGCGCCCTGGACCGCACGAAATCAGAAATGCTGCTATTGGTGAAATTGATGCGCTCATACGCCAGTTTGCGTATGACGAAGATGCAACCTTAGTTACTGCAGACAAAGTGCAGGCACGTGTTGCTGAAGCAAAAGCAGCTAAAGTGTTGCTCATTGAACAGACAGTGGGCAAAGTGCGCTCTATCAAGCTTGAGACTTTTTTTGATCCAACAACCATGAGCGTGCACCTCAGGGAGCAAGTACAGCCCATGGCAAAAAAAGGCAGTCCCGGCTCCTGGGAAATGGTTGCTGTTGGCAAAAAAGAACTAACTGCAGAAGATGTCAAGGATATCAGCAGGGAAATCATAGAAGAAGCACGCTCCCGAACAGATGGCTTTATTGAAATTGAACGCGCAGGCAGCACCATCATCCAGCTCGGCAAGTACCGCATTGTTATCTGCAAGCCGCCCTTCAGTGACGGCTGGGAAATCACTGCTGTGCGACCTGTTGTCAAGCTCACCTTAGATGATTACAAGCTCAGTGACAAAATGACTGACCGCATTGCGCTGCAAGCAGAAGGCATGCTCATTGCAGGCGCGCCTGGCAATGGAAAAACAACCTTTGCGCAAGCACTGGCAGAGCATTTTGCTGGCCAGAAAAAGACTGTCAAGACTGTTGAAGCGCCGCGCGACTTAATGTTACCAGAAAATGTCACGCAATTAGCTATCAGCAGAGGAAGCCCGGAAGAAATCCATGACGTGCTTCTGCTCAGCAGGCCTGATTATACTGTCTTTGATGAAATGCGCAATACAGGAGACTTCAAGCTCTATGCAGACCTGCGCTTGGCAGGTGTTGGCATGGTCGGTGTTGTGCACGGCACAGGCGCTATTGATGCTATCCAGCGATTTATTGGCAGGCTTGAGCTGGGGGTCATCCCGCAAGTTGTTGACACCTTGGTCTTTATCAAAAATGGCGCTATTGCGCAGGTATTGAGCATCAAGATGATTGTCAAAGTGCCTGCAGGCATGACTGAAGCAGACCTGGCACGGCCCGTCGTGGTTATTTCTGATTTTGAAACAAACAAAGAAGTGGCAGAA
>JBFHWZ010000023.1:0-13256 GCA_041599235.1 Candidatus Woesearchaeota archaeon
AACCAGATGGCACATGAAATTAAAAGAGGTGCTTGCTTGGAGTATCTATGACCTTGCAAACACAGCGTTCAGCGCACTCTTTGTCACCTTCTTTTTTCCTTTTTACATAAAACAATTTCTGGGCGGCAATGAACTGCATATAGGATTGGTATTTGGCTTAAGCATGCTCTTGGTAGCAATCATGGTGCCAATCATAGGAGCATTAAGCGATACGCTTGGCAAGCGCATGCCGTTCATTATCTTCTTCACCATTGCCTGCTGCGCATTTACCTTTATGGTAATCTACGTGAACTTGGTGTGGGCATTGGTATTTGGCTTTCTGGCAAATTTCTTTTATCATGCATCGCTCGCAGTCTACAATGCCATGCTGCCTGATATTAGCAGCGCGCAAGAACGCGGCTGGGTAAGCGGCATTGGCGTTGGCATAGGCTATGTGGGAACGCTTTTGAGCCTGGGCATGGCATTTATCATTCTGAACAAGCTTGGCTGGGAAACCTTTGAAGGCATTAGCGCAACCTTTCCAGCAACAGCAGTATTTTTCTTTGGCTTTTCGCTGATTACCTTTGCCATTCTTCGCGACAAAAAACGCAAAGCCAAAAATACTTTTGCAGCAGGCATTAAAACTGCATTTAGTGATGTCAAGCAAACACTGCGCAGCCTCAAACGCTACAAAGGCCTGCTGTATTTCTTAGGGGCCATGTTCATGTATGTCAATGCAATCAATGCCGTTATTGTCTTCCTGTACTTGTATGGCCGAACTGAAATAGGCCTGAGCGTGCAGTCCTTCATGTATGTCTATATCCTCTTCTCAATAGCAGCAGTTGTCGGCAGCTTGGTGTTTGGCAAGCTTACTGACCGAATTGGCGCGCGCGCAGTGCTTATCTGGGCAGGTGTTCTCTGGATAACAACTATTGTCATACTTCTCAAAGTCACTAACCTCACCGGATTTATTCTGGGAGGTGTTTTTGGAGGCGTAGCTTTGGGAACGGTCTGGACAGCAAACAGACCATTAACTATCCGCTTAAGCCCGCGCAACAAGCTGGGCCAGTTCTTTGGCTTTCTGGAACTTACCAATAAGTTCTCAGGAGTCATTGGGCCCATTGTCTTTGGCTACTTAGTTGTTGCCTCGGGCTATACTGCTGCACTGATATCCCTGTTTGCGTTTTTTGCAGCAGGACTTGCATTATTGTTTAAGGTGCCCGGGCCATGAAACTTGCAACACACGAACAAGCAACGCACATCCTGAAAGGATTTCCGCTGGCAAAAAGTGTCAGTGTCAAAGACTCTGACGCAGCTTTGGCATTTGTGAAAGAATATCCGGTAGTTTTGAAACTGCTTTCAAGCAAAGCAAGCCACAAAACAGACATTGGTGGTGTGCGTATTGTGCGTGATGAGCAAGACTTGCAGCAGCAGTTCGGTGAGCTCTTGAAACTGGCAAAACAAAAGAAACTACCCTTAGAAGGAATCTTAGTGCAAGAACATGTGTCTGGCCAAGAAGTTATTCTAGGACTGAAAAAAGATCCAACCTTTGGCTATGCACTGGTGTTTGGCCTTGGCGGCATCATGGTGGAAGTGCTGAAGGACGTAAGCTTTAGAATTTGTCCGATAGCTGAAAAAGATGCTGCAAGCATGATTGAAGAACTGAAAAGCAAGCAGATACTGTATGGCATTCGCGGCAAGCCAGGTGTCAAGCTCAGTTTGTTAAAAGATATTATGGTGCGCCTGTCACAGGTACCTAACAAAAATCCTGACATTGCAGAATTAGATATTAATCCGTTGATCATTAATGATAAAGAAGCCAAAGTAGTTGACGTTCGGGTTGTGCTGGACTGAGCACACGTGCGTTATTCTCTCTAAGCGTAACTTTTATATACTGGAATAGCTATTGTTACTGCGGGGAGAGGAAAATGAGTACGAAGAAAAAGTATCGTTGCTATGAATGCAATTGGAAGTTTACTCGTAATTATACCCCTTCACTGTGTCCGTACTGTGGCCGCGCTTCAGTAGAAGAAGACATTGCGCAGGATGCAAGTGATATAATTCGAGAAGTAAATGATTTTAGATAGAAACGTTTATAAATAGTTCCAGTATTAAAAAGTAAAAAGAGGGTGGTACAATGGCTGAAAAAGAGGATCCTAAGAAAGCGCCAGCCAAGGCGCCAGTTGAAACTTCTCCAGAACAATATGAAGAATATGAACTTCTGCCGCATAAAGAAATAGAAGAGCTCCGCGAAGAATTGCACAAGCTCAAAGAATTTGAGATCACACCAACTAAAAAGCTCAAAGTGGGCCTTGTCGAACTGAACACCAAGCTTGACAAGATGCTTAACATCTTTGATGAAGCACGCGAAGAAATCAAGCTCGAAGAAGGCGGCCTGAGCTTCCATGAAAAAATGAAGCCCATGGTGGAAAAGATGAACAAGATCCTTGAACAGAATTCTGAAATTGCAGAAGGCATTGTAGCCATTGCTGATTTGGTCAAAGACCTGAAAGAAGGCTTGGAAGAAAAAGGCATTACCACACGGACAGCCATAGAACCTGAAACACATATGGCTACACACCCTGGAGCGATTCCAATGCCGCCACGAGCAGGACCGCCAGGAGCACGACCAACACCACGGCCAATGCCCGGACGACCCCTTCCAGCACCAACAGCAGGCATTCCGGGACCTCGTCCAGCACCTGCAGTAGGTATACCACCACCGCCAAAACGCAAACGCACTTTTGGAATCATATGAATGATGCAGACACGTACAAATCGCGCTTATTCTTGCATTATCTAGGTCAAGCTAAAAAAAGATTTGATGACCGCGCCTTTACGCACAAAAAAATACGCTTGCAGCTCAGAGCTTTGCGTAAAATGGGCACTGAAAGCCTTAAACTGCACGTTGACAAGCTTGAAAAGCACATTGCAGACGCTATCAAAAAAGAAAAAAACATTCTCACCCAACAAAAAGAAGAAGAACTGTTCCATGCTGACATCAGAAACAAGATGGAGCGCCTGGAACGCAAGCTCGGCAAGTATTTAGGCACTAAAGAAGCCCGGCAACGACGCATTCAAGAGCTTGAAGAAAAAGTCAAGCATAAAACAGCAACCAAACGTGAACAATTGCATGCGCTCAGGGAAGAACTCAAGCGCCTGGAAAAACTCTATGCTGCTGCACGCCGCGCAAAAGGCGTCTCTAAAGCTAAGATAAAACGAATCAAAGAGCGCATCAGCTCACTTAAAGAAAAACTGGCAGTCATCCATTAAATATCCTTGCCCATCAAGGTTCTTCTGTTGTTTGCCTTTGCCCGCTCCATGCCATCTCTGATTAACTGCTCGCACTTCTTATTCAAAGCCTCAGCAACATCACCAGCAACATTAAAACTGCCAGCAATCTCCTTGATTTTTGTCTTAACAACTAAACTCATGTAGGTACCTCCTTACTAATGCGTAAACCAAAATTGGTATTTATCTTTTTCTTTTTTGTCAAATCTGCAGAAGCCAAAGCGTTCAAACTGCACCACAGTTCCTTTTTTGAGCTTTGCCAGTGCTGGCTCGCCAAGGCCTGACAGGATTGTGCCATCTGGCATGAGCACGTCAACTTTCACGGTGCTTTCTTTTGGCAGCCAGTGCAGGATAAACTCGCCTTTTTTCTTATACTCTTCATGTTCTGTGCTTTCAAACGCAAATCCTTTTGTTGATTTTTTGAAATTCAAGCAGTCCATTAAGCGATAGAGCTTGCCAGTCTTGAATTTTTTATGATCTTCTTTGCTGACATAGAATTCTGTGTGGGTTGCAAACGTTCGCATGCCGCGTTTTGGGTATTCAGGATGCAGTTTGAGCTCAACTGTTTGCTCAGGCGCTTTGGCAATTGTTATGTCGATAGGATCTTTGATGAAAAAGTAACGATTCACAACAGGATCAAGCAAAATTCTATTGTGATGATTCAATGTTTTGAAAAATTCTTCTTCGCTTACAGTCTTATCTGTTTGTGTTACGCCCATGTCAACTGCAAACTGCCTGAAGGCTTCAGGATTGTAGCCGCGGCGCTCAAATGCACCTAAGAAGGGCAATCTGATGTCGTCCCAGTCTTCATACTCGCCATACTCAATCTTTTTTCTGGTCTCAGTAGTGCTTAAATCAAACCCTTCAAAATTAATTCTGCCAACATAGATGTGCGTTGGGGGTTTCCAGCTAAAATAATCAAAAATATATTTCTGGCGCTTTTCATTATCCATGTGATCCTTTCCACGGATGGAATGCGTAATCCCCAGTTCATGATCATCAATAGCGACTGAGAAGTTCATCAAGGGCCAGACCTTGTGCTTTGTGCCTGCACGCGGGTGCTTGGTATGGTTGATACGCATGGCTGGCCAGTCCCGCATTGCAGGATTAGGATGCTGCACATCTGTCTTGATGCGCATAACTGCTTCGCCAGGCTCATAGCCAGAGAACATCTTGTCATAGCGCTGATGCTGTTCGTCAACTGGCTTGTCCCTGCATGGACAGGCTTGCTTTTTTGCAATCAATGCCCTGAAGTCATCAGCACTGCATGTGCAAACGTATGCGTGGGCCTTGGCAATAAGCTTTTCTGCATAATCATAATAGGTGTGCAATCGGTCTGATTGGATGATGACGTGGTCAATCTTATTTTCTGTAAGCCAGTTGGCATTTTCTGGAATCAAATCATACGCTGGAGCGTATATATTGTCAGGATTAGTATCTTCAATTCGTATGATGAGTTTACCATTGTACTTTTTGCAGTATTCTGCGCTTAAACCCAGCACATAGGCATGTCCAATATGCAAGGGGCCGGAGGGGGCGGGTGCAACGCGCATGACTATCTTGCCTTTAGCATTAGGCAAATCTTTGAGCTCATGCTGCTTTGGCTTTTCTTTTGCTTCAAGCAATTCTGGATGCTTTTTCTTCAGCTCTGCTTCTATTTTTTTAACACCGAGCTTGTTAACTTCAGCAATAACTGCTTGGATGTCTTTAGAGAGGTCCTTGAGCTTTTCCTTAAGCGCAGGATGCTCCTTAAGCAGCCGTCCTATGACAGAACCAGGATTAGCTTTTCCTTCATACTTGAGCGCGTTCTGCAAAGCCCATTTGCGCGCCTCTTTTTTAATATCCATAAGGAGAATACTATGAGGCGCCCTATTTATAGCTTTCTAGAATGAATGGAATGCTTCTACGCACTTCTTTGCAGCCTGCAAATGATGGTTTGTTCCTTGCAGCTTAACTGCAAATGCATCTGCCTTGCGCTCTTCTTCATTGACTGTGCTGCACGTTGTAAAGCGGGCCATGGGTGAGATAAAGCGCAAGGCCATGGTTGAGAGCTTGCTTGCAGTGCTCTTATGCACAATATGGCCAAGCTCATGCAATAGAACTGCTTCAAGCTGCCTGCCACTGAGCAGATCATGCATGCCAACTGAAACAAAAATGTTTTTTCTGATTGAGAACGCGATTGGTTCTGCAGAATCAACCAAAAAGAGCTTGACTGCAATGCCATATTTTTTCGCATAGTTTTCAATGCGCTTGTTAGAAAGTGGCTGCGCTTTGTAGACATGCTTGTATAATCGTGGAATGATAAAATAGCCTGCAAGAATTGCTGCGCTCAGTATGAATGGGATCAGATAAATAATGAATTTGGTTATGACAACACTACAAAACTGCATCAGGCCCTGCACAAACGGCACTTGGCACGGAATGCTTATAGCAAAATAAAACAAGGGTCCGATGAAAAAGAATATGTGCGCGTAAGCAAGCCAGACCTCCTTATGCTCTTTCCAGTACAGGAACAAGAGTGCGCTCAGCGCCCAGCCTACAACCATGATGCTTATGTTCGCTGGATCTGTTATGAATTGCGTTATTGCCTGCGCGAGCATGGCTCACCTCTATTTTTTCTTTGCAAATCGTTCATTAAAATAACTGGTTGCAGTTGGCCCAAATCGCTTTATGAGACTGTTAACTGCATCTTCAACAACTGACTGCTCAAAGCCTTTTTTGTTTTTTCGCGGATGGTACACGTATCGAATGCCGCCCCTGCCTTTCTGGATCGTGCGGTCAACAATTTGTTTTGCATACAACCGATCACAAATAACTGCAACTGAACTCAGGGCAACTTTTCGTGTTCCTTTGAGCTTATCATAAATCTGCCGAACTTTTAACTTCTTGTTCGGCCACAAAACTTTGAGCACATCTGCTTCTAATGGGCTGAGAATAGAACTGAAATCTGCCACCTTTTCTTTCATAGCAGTATAAAATGGCAAGCAGCTATAAATACTTTACGCTTTCTGTAAAACTAAACATAAGGTTTAAATAAAGCGTGATTATTGAAGGCTGCATGAAAAAGCTTGTGTACCTGCTTGTGCTGCTTGCTTTGGTGAGCGTTGCCTTTGCAGATCATCCCTTGCCTGTTGGCGTTCAAAAAATTGTTGAGCACCAAGAGCAACTGGCATTGAGCATTACGTTTCTTGTTGCTTTCATTGCAGGCATGCTGACGTTTATGTCACCCTGCGGCTTTGTGGTGCTGCCAACCTTCTTTGCGTTCTGGTTTAAGGAACGGAAACGCGCAGTGGTGATGACCCTTGCCTTTTCAATAGGCTTGATTGCAGCCTTTGCGCTCTTTGGCCTCATAGCGGGCCTGGTGGGAGACTTTTTCAATGCATACCGGCGATTCTTTGCAGTTATTAGCGGTGTTGCGCTAGCATTCTTTGGGCTGTTGTTGCTGGCTAACAAAGGATTCAGCTTTTTTAATTTCAAAGTTGACCATGTTCAGAAAAAATCATTTTTCAGCATCATGAGCCTTGGCTTTTTCTTTGGCATTGGCTGGAGCCCCTGCGTTGGGCCAGTGCTTGGCGGAGTGCTGTTCCTTGCAGCAAACCTAGGCACGGTTATTAATGGCATGCTGCTACTTATTGCCTACGGCCTTGGCGTGGCTACACCCTTGCTGCTGTTATCATATGCATCTGATAAATATGATTGGGCAGGAGCCCGATGGCTCAGAGGCAAGCATTTTGTAATCAAGCTGGGCAAAACCAAGATTCATACGCACACCTATAATATCATTGCAGGATTGCTCTTGCTTGGCGTTGGCTTGGTTATGATGTTCAACAAAGGCACGACTATTTTCATGGAAAAAATCCCTGAGTTTGTTCCATGGACTATGCAGAAATTTGTGCTGTTCAATGAGGCTATCTTGGAGTCGCCGTTCTTGACTTCTGGCTGGGCGAATGCTGTTGGCTTGGTTGTCATTGTTCTTATCGGCTTTTTAGTGTATAAGCACGCTGCAAAAAAGAGCAGAACCACAAAGTTTAAATAGTAACCATTACAACCTATGTAAAGCTTTTAAAAAATGGTGTGCAACACAAAATTTATAAACCGACAAGAAATCGTTCTAGTGGGGTGTGGAATATGAAAGTAACTATAAAACAAAATAATCTAATGACGTGGACAATAGGTATTGTCGCAGTACTGATTCTCTTCAACCAATGGCAAATGGTGCAAATTACCGGCATGCTGGGCGGCAGTACTGGCGGCATGACTGGTGGTCATACTAGCACAAGCTCAATAACGTATTTGGGCAGCGGTGATTTGGGTGATGTTGACCTATCAGGCGTTCAAAACACTGCAGGAGCAATAGCAGCAGTATTTGACCTGGAGGGTATTGCAGAAAACCCCATGGGCTTTATTCCGCAAGGCACGCCCGCGTATGGTGAAGAATTAGGCATATCTTTTGATGACCCTGTTACTGCGCTGAACTTCTTGGCGCGTGAACTGTATCCGCGACTTAATCAGGATCTACAGAAAAACGATCCTGAAACCTGGCAACGGTACTTGAATCTTGCAACAAAGCCCGTTGGCATTAGTTGTGAATTCTGCTGCGGTGTTGGTCCGGTCGGCATAACCAAAGACGGCAAAAGCAAATGCGGCTGTACGCACAATCCAGGCATACTTGCACTAACAATGTACTTGATGCAGAACACTGATATGAGTGACGCAGAAGTATTGCGAGAAGCATTAAAATGGAAAACCATCTGGTTCCCAAAAGACATGGTGGGCTTAGCAGCATCATTGTCAGGCGGCGATACGTCTGCCCTTGAGCATGTTCCCGGCATGGTAGGAGGTTGTTAAAATGGATAAAAATGTAGTAATAGCAATTGTGCTTGGCGCACTTGTCTTAATTGCAGCAGTGCAAGCAGTCCAGCTGTTCAGCTTGAAAGATAAAATGGCAAGCGGCAGTGTTGGCACAGCAAGCGCGGGCGTTGCAGTGCAATCAAGCGGCGGTGGCGGCGGAAGTCCGAAGCTGCCAAGTAATCTAGAGAACTTGCCAGGAATGGTTGGCGGTTGTTGATTTTATTTTTTTTAATTTAATACACTAAGGGGGAGATAACATGAAAAAAAATGTGGTAGTACTATTGGCATTATCAGTGGCACTTCTTTTACTGACTGGCTGTATTACTGGCCAAGCAACAGCGCCACCACCACAGTATCCAGCGCCATCAGGCGGCGGCTGTGGCGTAGCAGCACCTGCAGATGAAGCAGGATTGGGAGACCGAGCAGCCACTATTGATGCTACAGGCGGATTGTGATGAGTTTAACCAAGCACGAAAAACGCGAACTCAAACGCCAGCAAAAAGAGCAGGAGCGGCAAGCGCAAAGCTCTAGTTCGCTGCGGCAAAAGAAAAAAAGCCACTTGGTCAAAATTATGCTTGGCGTTATTATTATAGCAGGCATTGGCTTGTTTGTTATCCAAAGGGTACAGGCGCCAGGGCCCTATGAGGCCTTTGCTAAATGCCTTACTGAAAAAGGCGCAAAAGTCTATGGCGCTGATTTCTGTAAATATACAGCAGAACAGATAGGCATGTTTGGAAAAAGTTATAAATATCTTGATTATCACGATTATACAGCACGAACAGACATCAAAATAACACCGACCTGGATTATAGGTGAGGAAAAATACGAGCGTGTTCAAAGCTTTGAGAAACTCGCTGAATTAACTGGCTGTTCATTATAACTATGGTGGGAGGGATAGTATGAGTAAGAAAAAGAAAACAACTGAAATATCAATCAATATCAAAACAGTCAATGCCTGTTTGGTGGTCATACTACTGGTCATTCTCTTGGCTTCATTGTATGCAATCAGCCAAATCAATAATATGCTGACAACAACTGAGCCTACACCACCAACTGTTGCAAAACTCACGCTTACCACTATCACTGCAGACTGCGAGCAGTGCTTTGATATAGCGCAAGTGACTGCATTAGCCCTGCAAACACCCAATGCAGAATTTGAAGAAAAATCAGTAGCTGCCGAAGCGGCAGCAGACCTGATTGAAAAATATACCATTACCCGATTGCCTGCCATTGTAGTGACAGGCGAAACAGACAGCGTTACCATACAGGCCTTTGAGGCACGCGAAGACGGCTTGGTCTTTGACCAAGCACCAGCACCCTATTATGATGTTGCAACCAGCAGCATCAAAGGACTTGCTACTGTAACGCTCTTGGTTGTTCCTGACTGCGAAGACTGCGTTGATGTTGCGCTCATGATACAACAGCTCAAGCAGTTTGGCGTACAGTTTGTTGAAGAAACCAGTGTTGATTATGACAGCGAAGAAGGCGCAGCCCTGATTGAGCAGTATGCTATTAAAAAAGTGCCTACGCTGATCTTCAGCAATGACGCACTTGATTACGACCTTGTTTCACAAGTCTGGGACCAAGTAGGTACAGAAGAAGCTGACGGCAAGCTGGTCTTGCGAGAAATCACGCCCCCGTACATTGACGTAGCAAGCGGAGACCTTATTGGCATTGTTGATTTCACCTATATTGTTGACAGCACCTGCACAGAATGCTATGATGCTGCAATGCACAAACAGATCTTTGAAAGCAACTTTGGCATGAAAATCGGCAAAGAAACAACTATTGATGTTGACAGCGATGAAGGCAAAGACCTTGTCGAGCAATACGGCATCACCAAAGTGCCAACAGTTGTCCTCAGCAGCAGCGCAGCAAACTATCCGACCATTGACCAGGTCTGGGAACAAGTAGGCCACGTGGCAGATGACGGGAGCTATGTTTTTGACAAGATAGACTTGCTGCAGGATGTTACCTACAAAGACCTCAGCACAGGCGAAGTTGTTGGCGCTGGAACAGCCGATGCAACAGCCACCGTGACTGAACCTGCTGAAGAAGCATCAACTGATGATGCATCTGCTGAAGAAGATACTGCAGAAGAATCAGCAGTGATGGTTGAAAGCGGTTCTGAATAAGGGCGATGCCCTCTTTTTTTCTCTTTTTTTGATTAAACATAACTTTTAAAAATCAAGCTTAGCTTCTTTTACTATGGTTTTGGCAGTAGTGGTGGGGGTTATAGCAGTATTATTCCTTGCGTTTGCAAATGGTGCTAATGATATTTCCAAAACCATTGCAACGCTGGTCGGCAGCAAACTTACGACGTGGAAAAAAGCGCTGCTGTTTGGTGCAGCGTTTAATACCTTAGGCGCGCTGTTTGGCTACCTTCTTGGCAAAAAACTGGCAAATCTTTTTGCAAAGATCGTTATTGACGGCAGTACGGTCAGTGATCTTTTTGCCGTCAGTGCAATCATTGGAGCAGTTATTTGGGTGATTTTTGCAACACGACTGAACATGCCCGTTTCAACAACACACAGTATCACTGGCGCAATAGTTTTTCTCACAGTCTTTGCACTTGGCTGGGAACGCCTTTCACAAGGCATTGTTGTTAAAAAAATCATATTGCCCTTGCTTATTGCACCGCTTGTTTCATTTCTGTTAGCATATCTTTTCTTCTGGCTCTATAATGGCAGACATACCGAAACAGGCATTTTCGGTGTTGATAAACTGCATTGGGTGAGCGCAGGACTGAGCTCATTTGCGCGCGGCGTCCAAGACGGGCCAAAGATTGTTGCCTTGGCAGTTATTTGCTTTTTAGCAAAAGAAGTGAATGTTAATTATGAATTCAGTCCCTTGTATTGGATGTATATCGGCGTTGCTTTAACAATGGGTCTTGGCTGCTTGCTTTGGGGATTGCGCGTCACTAAAACGCTTGCTTACAAAATCACGCACATTGACCATGCTGATGGTTTTGTGGCTAATGCAGTTACAGGAGTATTAGTTATTCTTGGCGGCTGGTTTGGCTGGCCCATGTCAACAACGCACGTTAGCTCAGGAGCAATCATTGGCATAGGCACTAAGAAAAATGTGCGCAAAGTCAAATGGAAAACAGTCTGGGAGATGATTCTTGCCTGGATTGTCACCTTGCCAGCATCAGGAGCATTTGCTATTGTTGTCTATTATGGCTTAAATGGATTGTTCTAGAACTATTTCTTTAAAGCCAACGCAAGCGCAGCAGCAAACAAGCCAATATCACGCACTGCAATATCCCAGCCGCCATTGGTAAAGAGATTGAGTATGACTAACACCAGCCAAATGCACGCTGCTGTTGCACCGATGCGCGTGTATTTTCCGCTTAGAATTGCCAATCCGACCAGTATTTCAATCACACCAGCAATTCTGAAAAACAAAGCAAGACTGATTGGCAGCAATGCAGTTGCCCATGCAGCAGCATAGCCTGACCAGAACGCAGGATCAATCAGTTTGTGTATACCAAACCAAAGCAGTACAATAGCAAAACCAATTCTAAGAATAGTCCAGGGATCAACTTTTTTCATTTATTCCATGCCAGGCATGCCCATGCCTGGAGGCATTCCTGCTGGCGGTCCACCTGCAGATTTTCCTGCAGCAATAATATCGTCGATTCTAAGAATCATCTGAGCAACTTCTGATGCTGAGCTGATGGCTTGCGTTTTAATGCGTAATGGCTCAATCACGCCTGCAGCCCAGGCATCCACCACTTTGCCCTTGAACACATCAATGCCGCCCCACTTTTGTTTTTTGTCATGAGCTGCTTTAAGCTCAGTGATAACGTCAATGGGGTCCAGGCCTGCGTTTTCTGCTAACGTTCGTGGAATAACTTCCATAGCATCTGCAAAGGCAAGCACAGCTAGCTGTTCTCTGCCAGACAAGCTGTTCGCGTACTTGCGCAAACAGCGTGCAAGCTCAGTTTCAGTGGCGGCTGCTCCTGCAACAACTTTGCCGTTCTTCAAGGCTGCAGCAACGTCGCCAATAGCATCGCTCATGGCGCGCTTTGCTTCTGCAACAACATGTTCAGTTCCGCCGCGTACCAGCACAGTAACTGATTTTGGATTTTTGCATTCAGTAACATAAATCAAGTCTTCATCGCCAACTTTGCGTTCTTCAATCAAGCCTGCTTTGCCCAAGTCTTTTGGTGAAAGCTCATCAAGGTTGGTGAAAATCTGCGCACCAGTCGCGCGTGAGATTGCTTCCATATCTGATTGCTTGACACGCCGCGCTGCAAGAATGCCGTTTTTTGCCAAGAAATGCTGTGCAATATCATCAATGCCTTTTTGGCAGAACACTACATTCGCTCCGGTCGCTACAATCTTGTCAACCATGTCACGCAGCATCTGTTCTTCTTGCGCAATAAATGCCTGCATTTGCGATGGCTCGGTGATGCTGATTTTAGCATCCATTTCAGTATCGCGAATTTCAATAGCAGAATCAATCAATGCAATCTTGGCTGTCTTGACGAGCTTTGGCATGGCAGGATGCACTGCTTCTTTTTCAATAACAACACCTTCAATTAATTCAGTGTCTTCAACAGAACTGCCTGTTTTTTTCTCAAGCTTTATGTGCTCGGTATCAAAGGTAAATACGCCATTGGCTGTTTCAGAAACGCGCTTCACAGCCTTGACTGCTATCTGGCTGAGGCGTTCTTTTGCTGCCTCTGCGCCTTTGCCCGTAATTGCTGTTGCAGCGATCTTGCGCAACACAGCTTCATCTTTTTCAGTCACATTTTCAGCAAGACTGTTCAAAAGCTCAATGGCTTTTTCTTCAGCTAAGCGATAGCCCCGTGCAATAACGGTTGGATGCACTTCTTGATCCAATAAGGTTTCTGCTTGCTTGAGCAATTCGCCAGCAATCACAACAGCAGTTGTGGTGCCGTCGCCAACCTCAGCTTCCTGGGTCTTAGCAACTTCAACCAGCATCTTTGCAGCAGGATGCTCAATGTTCATTTCTTCGAGAATCGTGACGCCGTCATTGGTGACAGTGATGTCATTCATAGCATCAACCAGCATCTTGTCCATGCCCTTAGGGCCTAAGGTGGTTCTTACTGTTTCTGCAACTAGCTTTGCAGCAGCAATATTATTCCGCTGAGCAGTCTTACCAGT
>JBFHWZ010000024.1:0-13056 GCA_041599235.1 Candidatus Woesearchaeota archaeon
GTACACCAAACAACGCCCGATGATTCGCTTTGCGCTTACTATTGCTCAAATCGCCCCTCCTTCTGGGGCTGCTGTTGTAGCTGCGCAGACACCTGCTGGAGGATAATAAACTATTTAAACAACAAATGATTTCTCTATAATGGGTGGTACTTTGATTCGTATTCCGTTTGATGATATGGTCGTGAAGATCAAGGAAAAAAGTGGTTTGAGCGACGAGGAATTGCAGGGTAAGATTAAGGCCAAGATAGACCAATTATCAGGCTTAGTGAGCAAAGAAGGCGCTGCGCATATTATTGCTAATGAGTTGGGTGTTAAATTAATAGAGAATTCTGGCAAAATCAAGGATGTCTATGCTGGCATGCGTAATGTGGAAGTTACTGGCAAAGTGCAGCAAGTATATGAACTCAGACAGTTCTCGCGAAAAGATGATACTGCAGGGCAGGTTGGCAATTTTCTTATTGCTGATGAAACTGGTTTTCTCAGGGTTGTGGCATGGAATAATCAGGCTAATGTATTGAATGAATTGGAAAAAGGGACTATTGTCAGAATCAGTGCTGGGTATGCGCGAGATAACCAGGGAAGAACAGAAGTGCATTTGAATGACCAGAGCAAGGTTGTCCTCAACCCTAATGGGGTGACTATTGAAGCATTGGATGCTCCGGTAGTCAAGCGAAAAGCCATCAAGGACTTGGCTGAGAATGATAATCATATTGAAATTCTGGGCACTATTGTCCAAGTGTTTGATCCTAAGTTTTTTGAGTTGTGCCCGCAGTGCCATAAGCGCGCGCAGGAAAATGAAGGTGCCTTTACCTGCCAAAATCATGGCACGGTCCAGCCTAACACCAGCTTTGTCATGAACATCTTCTTAGATGATGGCTCAGAGAACATTCGCTGCGTGTTCTTTAAAGACCAGGCACTGCAATTGCTCAACAAGCCTGAAGAAACCATTATGGCAGTGAAGACTGCTCCTGAAACCTTTGAGCAGTATAAGCTTGACCTGTTAGGCAATATGCTGAAAGTGCAGGGCAGGGTAAAAAAGAACACGTTCTTTGACCGCTTGGAGTTTTCAGCGCAAAAAGTGTTCCTGAACCCAAATCCTGAAGAAGAAATAGCGCGATTGCAAAATGCTAGCTAAGACGCATATTGCTTTTGGCATTTTGTTTGGCATTCTTGCTTTGTCGTTCTACACGCCGCATAATATCTGGGCTTATTTTGTGTTAGTGGTCCTTGGCGTACTACTGCCAGACATTGACCATCCTAATTCTAAACTCAACAACACCATAAAAGTAACTAAAGTAGTTCCGGTATTTTTCAAACATAGGGGTTTTTTCCATTCAATGTTCCCTGCAGCAGCCATTCTTATCGTCTTTTACCTTTTTTCTTCCTTTGAGTACGGCATTGCTTTGTTCATTGGCTACTTTGCGCACTTGTTCAGCGACGGCATGACTGTTTCAGGTGTTAACTTGATGCATCCCTTGGCTAAGATGCATATGCGCGGCTTTATCAAAACAGGCAGTT
Organism: Candidatus Woesearchaeota archaeon; assembly: GCA_041599235.1. Taxonomy (GTDB): domain Archaea; phylum Nanobdellota; class Nanobdellia; order Woesearchaeales; family ARS49; genus JBFHWZ01. Next base: position 1,519 of record JBFHWZ010000024.1, read on the forward strand.
TGGCAGAATCAATTATTTTCATCGCAGTTGTCGCACTCAGTATTTACCTCGTCGTATTCTAGCACTGGACACTGGACAGCCTCGCATAGCCTATTTAAAGAATTCTGGGCCCTTAAGAAGTATTTCGCACCTCCTCTTTTGCGGCGCGGCCTCCCACCGCGCCACCCCTTCAGGGGTAAAGAGTGAAACAAAACGCGAAAAGCAAGAGGTGAAATCCATGAACAAACCAGAGAAAAAATTCCGCGCTGGCGGTATCAGCGCAACCATATGGAAAAACGAGAGCCAAAAAGGCCAGAAAAGTTTTTCTTACCACACCATAAGCTTGGAACGAAGCTATAAGGACCAAGCAGGTGCGTGGAAAACAACTGCTTCTATGCGCTTGGCTGATTTGCCGCGGGCAAAGCTGGTCTTGGACAAAGCATACGAATACTTGGTTGTCCAGGAAGAGGTGCAGATCCAAGAGCAGGTTGTGATGTAAATGCTCCGGAAAGCTTCCGGGTTTTCTAGAGAAACGCATATTAACAATCCAACCCCTGTAGAAGTAAAACTAAAACAGGTGGTAGGCATGGAAAACAAACCAGAAAAAAAGTTCCGGGCAGGCTTGGTAACAGCCACAGTCTGGAAAAACCAGAGCAAAGAGGGAAAACTTTATAGCACCGTAAGCTTTGAGAAGGGCTATAAAGACACTGAGGGTGCTTGGAAATCAACCAACAAGCTATCAGTGAGCGACCTGCCGCGGGCAATGGTTGTGCTTGGCAAGGCATATGAACACCTTGCATTAAAGGAGTGAGAGGCGCACTGCCTCTTATTTTTCATGGAGGTGCGGGATGAAACAAAAGGAGGAACATACCATGAAACAAGAAGTTGATCAAGTTGAAGAAAAAAAGGCGAAGAAAGTGCAGTCCGTGAGTGACTTGCCTGGCATTGGTCCCGCAACTAAAGAAAAGCTTGAAGCTGCAGGCTTTGGCGAGCTGCTCGGCATTGCGGTCGCAACACCGGGAGAGCTGGTGGGTGCAGCTGAAATGAGCGAAACAACTGCTAAAAAAGTCATTGCAGTTGCACGAGCAAATCTCGAAATGGAGTTTACCACAGGCGAAGAGCTGCTGAAAAAGCGCGAAGCCATTGTGCGCGTAACAACAGGCAGCACTGAGCTTGACAAATTGTTTGGCGGCGGCATTGAAACAGGCGCTATTACTGAAGTGTATGGCCAGTATGGTGCGGGCAAGTCCCAATTAGCGCACGTGCTTGCCGTTCGAACCCAGCTGCAATTAGACAAGGGCGGTGTTGATGGTGCAGTTGTGTTTATTGACACTGAAAGCACGTTCAGGCCCGAGCGTATTGTGCAAATAGCAAGCGCATTAAAGCTTGATACTGACGAAGCGCTCAAGCGGGTGCATGTTGCGCGAGCCTATAATTCTGATCATCAGATGCTGCTTGCAGAAAAAATAGAAGACCTCATCAAGAAAAATGCTGATATCAAGTTAGTCATCATTGATTCCTTGACAGCACATTTCAGGGCAGAGTTCATTGGCCGAGGAACGCTTGCAGATAGGCAGCAGCGCATCAACAAGCACATGCATGCCTTGATGCGGCTTGCAGACAAGCACAATGTTGCTATTTATGTCACCAACCAGGTCATGTCCAAGCCTGACATGTTCTTTGGCGACCCAACAGAAGCTATTGGCGGTCATGTGGTTGCGCACAACAGCACCTACCGGGTGTACGTGCGCCGTGGTAAAAAAGGCAGCCGGGTTGCTAAGATGGTAGACAGTCCGAACCTGCCTGAGTCAGAAGCAGCGTTCATGGTGACTGAAGCAGGCATTCAGGACGTGTAAGCAAAAGTTTATAAACTTCTTTCTTTTTTTTCTCTTTCTAAAATACATAAGGTGAAATAACATATGGAAAGAAGATTTAAAGGTGGCCGCGGTGGCGGCGGAGGATTTGGCGGGCCAACACCTCCAGTAAAAGTTGGCGATGAATTGGAAGTCACCATCGAAGCAGTTGGTGAGAAAGGGGATGGCATTGCAAAGAAAGATGGCTTTGTGTTGTTTATTCCTGGCGTCAAAGAAGGCCAAACAGTGCGCATTCGCGTGACCCGAGTTCTACGCAAAGTAGGCTTTGCAGAAAAAGTTGGCGAAGGCGAAGCATCTGCAGAAGCTCCGGCTGAAGCGCCAGCAGCAGACACTGAAGCGTTTGGTGAAGAAGCAGTGCCTGAGCCAGCACCTGAGGATTCAGAAAGCTTTGGCGAAGAAGCTCCTGAAGAAGAGCCTGCTGAAGAAGAGGCTCCTGAGGAAGCTCCTGCTGAAGAACCAGCCGAAGAGGCGTCTGAAGAAGAGGCTCCTGCTGAGGAAGAAGAAAAGTCTGAAGAATGAGGCTTTTTATTGCAATTCCTGTTCCTGAACCAGTTCAGGAGCATTTTTTATTTTTACAAAAACAGCTGCCTTCTGATGCAAAAATAACCAAGGTAAAAGCATTTCATCTGACCTTGAAATTTCTTGGTGAGGTTGATGAAAGCAAGCTTGCGGTTATCAAACAACAGCTTGCGACAGTGTCATTTGATGCGTTTACAGCAAAACTTGCTGGCACAGGAATATTCCCTGATGAGAAAATGATTAGGGTGGTCTGGGTTGGCCTTGAGCCTGCAGACATCATAAAGAATCTGCAAAAAGCAATTGATGAATCTCTGAAAGATTTTTTTGAGCTTGACACGCGCTTTCATCCGCACATTACCCTTGGCAGAGTCAAGCATGTTGAGGACAAACAAGCATTTCGCGAATCAGTGCAAAAACTGCAGGTTGAACCCTTAGAATTTCCCGTCACCTCCTTTGAGCTGATTAAGAGCACGCTCACCAAAGAAGGCCCGGTATATGAAGTGCTTGAAACATGTTCTTCGAAACCTTTATAAACAAACCCTCTATTCTTTTATCTATTACCGAAGGCAGAGCGTCGGCTTGGCGTTGTGCAGCGACTGGTGAGGTGACAAAAATCCAGTCATGAGGGTTATACTATGGCAGAACAACAGTTTTTAGTATCGCAAGACCAGTACCTGAAGTCAGGAATACATATTGGCACAAAGTTTAGAACAAAGTATATGGAACAGTTTATTTACAAGACCCGTCCTGACGGGCTGTCAGTTCTGAATTTACAAAAGATTGATGAGCGGCTTAAAATAGCAGTTCAAATGCTTGAACAGTACGAGCCGCAGGACATTCTGGTGGTGAGCAGGCGTGAGAACGGCTGGAAAGCAGTTAAGGCATTTGGCAGGGTGACTGGCGCAAAAGTCTTTGCGGGCAGGTATCCGCCGGGCATTCTCACCAACCCTTCATTGGAAAATTACATGGAGACCAAAATTATTCTGGTTACTGACTCATGGCCAGACCGCAATGCTATCAAAGACGCCATGACTATTGGCGTTCCGGTGATTGCCTTATGCGATACTAATAATCAATCAAATGAGATTGACTTGGTTGTTCCGTGCAACAATAAGGGGAAAAAAGCCTTGGGCTTGCTCTTTTACATACTTGCACGTGAATACTTGCGTAAAAAAGGGCAGCTGGCCTCTGATAAAGAGCCGCCGTTTGCTATTGAGGACTTCACTGAAGAATAAGTATGACTGTTGAGCTTAGTATGGGCATTGCAGGCATGGTGATAGTACTCGGAGCGTATTTGCTTGAGCTTTTTGAAAAGGTAAAACCAACAAATCTGTATTATCTTCTTGCAAACATTGCGGGCAGTGGCCTGCTGATGTGGTATGCCTATACGCTTGAGAGCGTGCCCTTTATGGTATTGAATGCAGTGTGGGCTGGCGGAGCAGTTATTGAACTTATCCGTCTACGCTGATTCAATACCTTTTTCCACAATCTTGAAGAACACTTCTTTTTCACCTGCTATAGAGCGGTGCTTGCGCAGAATGGCTTTTCGTTTGCCGCTATGACCTGCTTGCAATTCAATAAGGCATTTGCTGCTGTAGGTTATGAGATCGCCGCCAACAGCACGTACGGTATTGGTATCAAACTTAGCATACACTTGGTTCAAACACAGAACAGGGATATTCTTCTTTCGCGCAATCTCAGTCAAGTGCGCAATCTGCAGTCCTAAGTCGCGATTAAACTCATTATCTCCCAAGGTGCGCTCAAGCCGGTACAGGGTGGTGAGGGTGTCAATCACAATAATGCCTATGTGATCATTGACTGTGCTTTTAAGCTTTTCAAATGCTTCTTTTTGCTCTTTGAAGTTAGTTGGATTTAAAAAAAGAATCTTGTCAAGTATTTTTTTGTGTTGCGGAGCAATCTGCTTAAAACGGGTGATGGAAAAGCCCCCTTCAGTGTCAATAAAAATTGCTTTCTTGCCTGCTTGCACTGCTGCAATCACTGCCAGAATGCCTAAATTGGTCTTGCCTGTTCCTGACGGGCCATAAATAGTGGTGATAGAATCTGTTTCATAGCCCCCGTCAAGCAAGGCATCCATAACTGCTGTTCCGCTTGATACCTTAACGCTCATGGTTTTCTTGAAGCAGCAGCGCTTTAAATAACTTTTGCAGGGCTTTCGGAAAACTTTTATAACCTGCCTGCTGCCAGACAGGGTATGCAAAAAAAGCATCAAGGGGTGATTGTGCTGTTCGTTGTTGTGGTAGCGCTCAGGCTCTATCTGGCATTTCAAACACCGTATTTCAGCTCTGATGCAGCGTACTTTCATGTTCGTCAAATAGAGCACATCCGCAGCACCGGCATGCCGTTGTTTCAGGACGCATTGAGCTATGGCGGAAGAACTTTTTTGTTTTCACCAGTTTTTCATTATCTTGTTGCAGGCAGCTCCTTGGTCATGCCCCTTGAGATTGCCTTGAAAGTGGTTCCGAACCTGCTGGCAGCATCGATTGTGCTGCTCGTGTATGCCTTGGCATTGCGCCTTACTAAAAAGAAGGAAAGCGCATTGCTTGCAGCAGCACTGGGCGGTTTTGTGCCTATGTATTTTGCGCAGACCTTTAACCAGCCAACGCCGATAACCTTGGTTGTACCTGCCTTGTTCTTGTTACTGTATGCGTTGCTGCAGGTGAAGCGCAAAAAATGGCTCTACACCTATCTTGCCGGGCTGGTGGTGCTGTCATTCACCCATCCGCTCATCCTGGTCCTGTGTTTGGGATTGCTGTGTTATCTGGTGCTTGCGCGTGTTGAGCGCTTGGAGCAGGGCCGTGCAGAGCTTGAGCTCGCCTTGTTTTCAGTGTTCTTTGTGGTATGGGCACAGTTTGTTATCTACAAAAAACTATTGCTGGTGCACGGGCCGTTAGTTATTTGGCAAAACATCCCGCGAGAGGTATTAAGCCAGCACTTTGCTGATTTCTCAGTTGTGACTGCCATGTATCACATTGGCCTGGTGTCGTTTGTATTTGGTATTTTTGCAATCTATCGGTATTTGTTCAGGGAAAAAAACAAAGAGCTCTACCTGATCATCAGTTTTGCTGCAGCAGCAGGAGTGGTGTTATGGCTGCGCCTCATTGAGCTGAACCTTGGTTTGATGTTCTTTGGGCTTATCTTGACCATTTTGTTTGCACAAGCATATCAATACCTGCAGCTGTTTCTGCAGAAAACAAAAGTTGCCCGTTTGCGCAAGGCAGTTTTTGGCGTTGTGCTCATAGCAGTGCTCTTCAGCAGTGTTGTTCCGTCCGTGAGCCTTGCTCAGGATGCGCTCACCAAAACGGTTTCTGAAGATGAAGCAGCAGCATTTGAATGGCTGAGGTACACAGTGCATGATGATGAAGCTATTGTTACAGCACCTTCACAAGGACACACCATCACTGCGCTTACTCATAAGAAGAATGTTATTGACGATGCGTATCTGCTGCGAACTGATGCCAAGCAGCGATTTACTGATGTGCGCCGCATATTCAAAACCCAGCTAGAGATTGAAGCAATTGATCTTATGGACGCGTACGGAGCAGCATACATTCTTATGACTGCAACAGCGCAAAAAATCTATGGTGTTGAAGAACCTGCCTATGTGCAGGAAAGCAGGTGCTTTGAAAAGGCATATGACAAAGGTTCGGTGCGCATATACAAAAAATTGCGCTTCTGTAAAGTGAAGGTGGTTGCATGAAGCACAAAAAAGCATTTCAAGTGCTCTTCATGCTGGCTGCAGCGCTGTTCTTGCTGCCATTTGGCTTTCGGCTGCTTGACGGCAATAACACGCTTATTGGCCAAGAAGCATATTATCATGCGCGCATAGCAGCAGAGCTTACTGAGCAGCGGTTTGCCTGGCAGGATGAGCTTGCGTTTGGAGGCAGAGCTTATCAATTTGACCTGTATGATTTTGTTCTTACGGGCATGAGTTATGCCTTTGGCCCTGAAACAGGGTCGCGATTGCTGCCTTTAGCACTGGGCTTGCTCACTGTTTTTTTATTGTATGCGCTTTTGCAGAAGACAAAATTACAGCAGGTACAATCCCTTAGCATACTGCTGCTGTTTATATTGAGTCCATTGGTGCTGACAACCTTTGCTACGTCAACCAGCATGGCAGTGCTGCTGTTCTTGTACGTGTGTGCACTTTATGCATTGTTTGTTGAATCTGCAGTATCCTATGCCTTGGCTTTTGTGCTCTTGTTGGGCGTTGCCTCCTATGGTGCGCTCCATACGCTTATGGCTGCTGTATCCTGGTATTTTTTTATTGCGCACGGCAGAAGCTCCAAAAAGATCTTTGGAGCGTTTATTGCTGCAAGCAGTATTTTGTTGTTGTCCTACCATGTTCCCCGGTATCTAAGCCAGAACGTGATACTGCTTGCGCAGCCAAATCATTTGGCTCAGTTCATTGCTGATTTTGGCGGCACCACTGGTATCAGCGTGTTTAGCTTGCTGCTGGCAGGCATGGGCTTTGTGCTCATGTGGAAGCACAAGAAAACACATTATAGTATGCTTGCAGCATCGCTGGTGATTGTATGCTGGAGCTTTTTTGAGCCGCACTTGATGGTCTATACAACACTGCTTACTGCTTTTTTTGGAGGTATTGCCTTTGCGAGTCTTGCCTGTATGCGCTGGAAAGTCAAAATGCTGAAAAATTTCTGTTTGTTGGTGTTGTTTTGCGGGCTGTTGTTCTCAACCATAAGCACTGCAGCAGTATTGCGCGATCAGCCTCCACTGCCTGAAACCAGAGAAGCGCTGCTTTGGCTTAAAGACAACGCGCTTCCGGGAAAAACAGTGTTTACTCATTATACAAATGGCTTTTTTGTTGAGTACTGGGCGCACCATCCGGTGCTGACTGATGCTGCGTACAGCCAGGCAGACACTGCAGAAGAGCTGTTCAAGGACTCACAGGAACTATTCATGTCTAACAATCTGGTGACCACCAGCAAGCTGTTAGAGAAGCACCAGGTGGGCTATATTCTGATAACGCAGGATATGCGCGAAGGACTTGTATGGGAAAAGCCCGGATCTGGTCTCGATTACCTACTGACAAATAACGAAACATTTAAAAAGCTTCATTCTACTAATTTTACCCATATCTGGGCATTTGCCCAAAAGTGAAATGATTCAAACGATTTTATGGGGAATTAGTTTTGTCAGCCTCTGGACAGCATTAATCTGGCTGAACTTCTTGTACTTACCAGAACAGAAAAAAGTAAAAAACGCTGTTCAGCCAAAGGTGACCATTGCCATTCCAGCTCATAATGAAGAAAACACGCTTGCTAAAACACTGCGATCACTTGTTGCGCTGGAATACCCCAAAGAAAAAATAGAGATTATTATTGTTGACGATGGCTCACGTGATGGCACTGTTGAGGCTGCGCAATCATTGATTAAGCACTACCCAACACATGACATCAAGCTGCTGCAGCAGAAAAATCAAGGCAAATGGGCAGCGCTCAATACAGCATTACAGGCTGCCAAAGGAGACCTCTTTGCCTGCCTTGATGCAGACACCAGTGCCGAGCCCAGTGCGCTCAGGAATATTGTTCCGCATTTTGCAAACAACAACCAAGGCGCAGTTATTTCTGTGGTGAAAGTGGACATGCCAAAGAATCTTTGGGAGCGCATTCAGCGCATTGAGTATATCTGCAGTAACTTTTTCAGGTGGCTCATGTCAACAGTTAACACGCTTTCAATCACGCCAGGGGTGTTGTCAGTCTACAATGCAGCAATTCTTCGCAAGGTGGGTGGTTTTAAGTACGGTGGCGGCACTGAAGACCTGGAAATTGCGCTGCGCTTAAAAGCACATCAGTACGATGTGAGCATGGAGCGAAGCTCCAGAACCCTTACCAAGGTGCCAACGACCTGGGCTGCGCTATGGCGGCAGCGTATTCGATGGTATCGCGGCTTTTTTTTCAATCACTGGAACTATCGTGCCTTGTTTTTCAGCAAAAAACACGGCCTGTTCGGCATGTATCAGCTGCCTATGAGCGTCATAGGTATTGGGTTGATGCTGACAGCAGTAGGGCTCATTACCTTCAGCGGCAGCAAGGATTTGTTTGAGTTTATTTATAGGAGCATGACTATTGAAGGGTATTTTCTTAACCGCATACTGGACATACCAACACTCAAGCAATTTGTTCTTGGTCACAATATTCAAATCTGGCTGCCTATACTTATGGCAACAGTGCTTGGGTTCTACTTATTGTATGTAGCGCATAGAAATGTCAAAGAAAATATGCTTAGGCAGGCGCATATGGTTGGCTTATATGTCTTTGTTGGGCCGTATGTTATTGCGCTCCACTGGATTTCTGCTATTTTTCAGGAAGTGTTTAGAATAAAGAGAAAATGGTAAAGCGCCAACGGTTCACCACGGTCCTGTTATTGTTTATTGTCGTCTTCAGCATAGGCATTATTGTCGGGAACAACCTTGCAACAACACAGGTTTCACAAATAGACAGTTTTCTCAAGCAAAGCGAGCTGTCAACAGAATCATATTTGCTTGAAGAGCAGTTGTTTGAGGGGCTTGACCCTGATTGCGAGCTTGCCACAACCCGTCTTGCTGACCTTTCTCAGGAGCTTTGGCAGCTGGGCAAGCTGCTGGGCACTGAAACCGCTCAGCAGGATCTGGGCGAAGTGCAGTATGATTTTCTCAAGCGAAAATATCATTTGATGCAGGTCAGGACAATCCTGTTGCATAAACGGCTTGCTGATGCCTGCGAACAGCAAAGCACCGTCATTGTATTTTATTTCAGCAGGCAGGACCCAGCATCACAAGAACAAGGAGAGATTCTTGACGCTATTGTTGAAAAACACGGCATTCATGTTTTTGCCATAGAATTTGGCTATGCTCAAGAGCTTGCTTTTATGGAACAATATTATGAGCTCACGACCACACCTGCCTTGATTATAAATTTTGATACTAAGAAAGAAGGACTTACCTCAGCAGAAGAAATTGAGGCAGTTATTGCAGTGTAGGGGATGGTAAAGCATACAAACATCATTTGGAGTAGTCTCATATTGACTATTATTATCTTCACAATAGGCATCTTGCTGAATTACGGCCTTGACTTTTTGCGTATAGCAACTATTGAATCAGTCATAAGCGAGCATGACTTGAGCACGCAGGCATATTTGATTGAAAAGGAATTTGCTGAAAGTGTTGGCAGTGATACCTGCGACATTATGAATGCGCGTATTGCCAAGCTCAAAGCAGAAATACGGCAGGTGGGGGGTGACCTGAGCAGCTATTCGCGGTTCAGTTTCTTTAAGAAGCAGGATTTTGATTATTTGAAACGCAAGTATTTTCTGCTGGAGATACGGTTCCTCACCTTAATCAATGCAGTTAATAACGAATGCGGTCATCCGTACGTGCCCATCTTGTTCTTCTATGAGATCGATGATGATCTTAGTGAGCGGCAAGGGTTTATTCTTGAAGAGTTCTCAAAAGAGTGGGAGCAGCAAGTGGTGGTGTTGCCCATTGACAAAGATTATGCTGATGAGCCACTGGTGAAGGTGTTGGTTGACCATTACAGCATTACAACCGCACCAACACTAATTATTGATGGTGAAAAGATTGAAGGCATGTATTATCAAGGTCAATTGGCTGCACGCGTGCGCGAAATGCTCCTGCGTGCAGACCCGTATGGCGAGAAACAGGATTTTACATATGTGGTGAAAGCAGCAGGCATTGCAAAAGAACTGATTATTGAGGATTTAGATGCGTCACTCAAGCAGGAACTGCAACCGTTTGCTCGAGCAGATATTTTGTTAGTCAAAGGCAGACTGACGCAAGATACTGAACTCATATGCGAGGCACTGCAGCAGTATGATCAGGTGGAAAGCACTGACCCTGAAGTTATGGCATTAGTGTATGAGTCAAAAGCAGCAGTTGATTGCGGCAGCAATACACGAGCTGCACTACGCGCAGCTGCTGAACACTGGAAGCAACTAGGCAATACGCAACGAGCAGAAATCCTTGAAGCAATTGCCTCAGGCAAAAAACCAAAACTTTCTTTTGAAACATCTGAGCTGATAAGCAAGCCCCGCGCGGTTGATGCCCAAACCATTACCCTGGGCGCAACCAAGCTGGTACTCAATAGCTCTGCGCATGTCCTGACACAGGTTGATAGGGTGTATAGGGATTGGCTGGGCGGCCAGCTCAGTCAAACACCTTTTGAAGGAGCACTGCTGAATGTCTTTTCAGAGCGCGGCAAGTTTAATGCAACTGAGCTCTTGCCTGAGATAGGCTGGCATGAAGGTGGCAGGACCAAGTTCTTGTCGCAGATAGGCATAACCTATGGCACTGCTGTGGGAACCATGGTTGCAAAGCAAAATGGTTCCTGGTACGCACCTAATGACCACGGGGTGTTTATGTTTGAAGTGCCGCTTGATAAGGTATTGTATCCAACAACACGCTTCTTGCAGGATGACATTGCGGTTATTGTTGACACGCATGGTATGAACATGTTAGTTGAGCAAGCACTGCGCAAACAGCCTGATGCGGTGCTGTCTGACTGCGACCATCCGGGCAAGGTTAAAGCTGCACAATACGTCAGCGATAGAGGCATTCCTGTTATTTGCTTCCCTGATCGTTTTGGGTATCATGCCCTAGGCCATGAATTGCAGCTCATTACCAGTCCACCTATGCGTATAGAAGACGGCGTTGCTATTGTGGGGGATCAGCCCGTAGACGTTTCAGTCACTGAGCCTATTATTGTGACAAATGCAACCTTACAGCCCTATGCACTGTGGTATTATACCACTCCGACTGATTACTTTAACTCACTGGATGCGTTTATTGCCGTTAACAGGACCACAGTCACTGTTGATGATTTTAGGCAGATGCAAAAGGTGGTTGATGCAGCCAAAGCAATTGATGCTCAGGTTATTGCTGCCCGTGTTGTTGATATTCAGGACTATAAAGTTTTCAAGCCGTGGATTGAGGAGGACGAAAAACATCGCCTGATATTATTCCATTCTGCTAGCTATCCCTATGGTTTTAAGCTGCTCACTGAATATCCCCGCCAAGTCACGTTTGGTGATGTGAATCCAGTATTCTCATGAAGTTTAAACATAAGTCTGTTTGGATAATCATGGTTCTTTCACTAGCAGTGCGCTTAGTGTACGTAGGTGAGTATCATGA
>JBFHWZ010000025.1:0-12627 GCA_041599235.1 Candidatus Woesearchaeota archaeon
CACTGATTATAATATTCCGCGCAGTCCTATCACGCCTGCCATGCTGGCTGACATAATCAAAAGCAATGATGTTGGCTTGGTGTTTGGCAGTGAAGGCCCTGGCCTGAGCAATGAGGACATTGAGCAGTGCGATTTTGTGGTCACTATACCGACTGACAAAAAGTATTTTTCTTTGAACTTAAGTCATGCAGTGACTATTATGCTCTATGAGCTATCCAAGAACAAAGCAGGCAAGGTTGCTGAGCATATTGTATATGCATCTGCTGCTGAAAAAAAGCAATTGCTTAAGATGGTTGAGCAGTGGATCAAAAAAGGCAGTTTTGTTACTGAATCAAAGCGTGATACGCAAAGAAAAGTGTGGAAGCGCATGATTTCCAAGAGTTTCTTAACCAAACGAGAAGCTTATGCTTTGATGGGGTTTTTTAGGAGAACAAAATCACTCAAATGATTCTAGATATTCTCCATAGCCTTCTTTTTCTAGGTCTTCTTTGGGAATAAAGCGCAGGGCTGCGGAGTTGATGCAGTATCTGAGCCCTGTTGGTTCTGGGCCGTCATTGAAGACATGTCCTAGATGGGAGTCTCCTTTTTTGCTTCTTACTTCTGTTCTTTTAACTAACAGTCTTCTGTCTTCCACTTCGACAATATTGTCTGGCTCTAGTGGTTTGGTGAAGCTAGGCCAGCCTGTGCCTGATTTGAATTTGTCTTTTGAAGAAAATAAGGGCTCTCCTGATACGATATCGACATAGATTCCTTCGCGTTCATTGTCCCAATATTCATTGTCAAAGGCAGGCTCTGTTCCGTCTTCTTGGGTGACTTTGTATTGCAAGGGGGTTAGTTTCTTTTTGAGTTCTTCAGCTGATTGTTTTTTTGTTGGCGCATGATAGTCCATATCTGCACCCCATATTTTTTCCCTGAACTGGTCTCTGCCTGAATTCCATCGGTACAGCTTGTACCTTACTGGATTTTTTTTGTAATAATCCTGATGGTATTCTTCTGCTGGGTAAAATGCTTTGATCGGCCTGATGTCTGTTACGATTGGCTTGTCAAATGTGCCTGATGCTTCCAGCTTGGCTTTTGATTCTTCTGCGAGCTTTTTTTGCTCTTCATCGTGATAGAAGATTGCTGAGCTGTATTGTTTCCCTCTGTCTACAAATGAGCCATCAGGATCTGTAGGATCTATGATTCTCCAAAAGATTTCCAATAAGTCTGCATAGGTTATTTTTGCAGGGTCATAGGTTACTTGCACCGTTTCTACGTGGCCAGTAGTTCCTGAAGATACTTGCTTATAGGTGGGATTTTCTTCTTCTCCGCCAGCAAAGCCAGAAATGACTTCTATGACGCCGTCGTATTTTTCAAAATCTGATTCCAGGCACCAAAAACAGCCGCCTGCAAAGGTTGCTATATTTTTTTTCATAGGTTCATTGACCTCAGTAGGGGGAACACAGCCTACTAACAATACCAATATCATTACCAGTATAATACTCTTTCTTGCCATATGCTTAAGCTTTCTTCTCAAAGAATTCTTTGACTCGGGAGTCGCCTTTTGGCTTGGCTTTGGGACCGAGCTTGTAGTATTTTTTTTCTACTGTGGTTCCCCAGCTGTAATCGCCTTTTTCCTGCTTGATTTCACCCAAAGCAAATTCTCCTAGCGCAACGCCTTTGCGGAGATGATAGTAGATGTTTTCTCTGGTGCAGGGAGTGAAGATTTGGTTAAAGATTTTGCTGAGCTCATAGCCATAGGCAGTGCCTTTGACTGCTAGAATTTCTATCAGTCCTTGCCTGATATCTGAGTGTATGGGCCGTCCCCTTTTTGCCATATGTATTCTAGGGGCTCGAAAGCTTTAAATATTTTTCTATATGGAAAGAGAATATGGATTGGCAAAAGCTCATCTACTCAGCAATCATCATTCTAGTATACATCCCGCTCGTCTTTATGGGAGCTAATGTCTTTTTCCCAGAGTACACGGGCGCAGAATCATACTATCGCGGCTATGAGGACTGCCTTGGCAAATACCCGCAGTTTGAGCGCGACACACCTGAACTGACTGCTGAAAAAAGAGCAGAAGTAGAAGCGTGCCAAGCAAAAGCAGAAACAGAACGCATTGAGTTTGAACGCGCAAAACTGCAGTACGAAGGAAAGAAATATGCCATTATCGCCGGCTTTAACCTAGCTATCTTATTGCTTGCCTTGTTTGTTGCCTTTGCAGATGCAGTTGTTGCTGGCTTGTTCTTTGGCGCAGTGATTGCAACCTTTGGCGCTACAGTGCGGTACTTTGATACTAAATCAAAAATTGGCTTCCTCATACTGGTTATCACCTTCCTGATCATGCTGTTCTTTGTCAGCAGGCGTGCTAAGACGCTGGTGCAAAAGCCTAAACGGAAATGAGATTCTTTGTTCTGTACCAGCAGTATCTTGAACTAAGCAAGGCAGAAGCAGTTAATCTGCTCAAGCTTAAAAGAGCTAAAGCCATTGGCCCTATTTTGTTAGCTGAGACAACATCCAACCTGCATACGCGCTTAGCCTATACCAAGGCAGCATATGAGCACTTGTTTACCTGCACTAAGAAGCAATTCAGGAAAAAGCTTGAGAGTTTTAATTGGCAAAAGCATTACAAAATTGATTTTTGTATTAGAAAGTTCGGTGAGGGCCCGTCTGAAGCTGCTATTGCAGAAATAATTCATGGAAAACTCAAAAATCCGCTTGTTAATCTGGAAGATCCAGTAACGCGCTTTGATTTTTATTTTGTTAAAGACAAAGTGGTTGCTGGAAAGCTGCTCTGGGCGAACCATGAGCCATTTGAAAAGCGCAGAGCTCACTTAAGGCCAGCACTGCATCCCAGCAGTTTGCATCCACGCTTAGCGCGAGCCATGATTAATCTGACTGGCATCACTAAAGGCAAAGTGGTTGACCCGTTTGTGGGCACAGGCGGCATATTGATTGAAGCAGGCCTGCTTGGTTTTCCAGTTATTGGCTATGATGTTGATGAACACATGCTTTTGCGAGCAGAAAAAAATCTGAAATCCTTGAAAATAGATGCCTATACGCTTGCTCGCAAAGACGCAACAAAGCTCAAAGCCAAGATTCCAGTGATTGTTGCTGACTTGCCGTACGGCAAAATGACTAAATCACAGGATTTGGATGCCCTGTACACAGCATTTTTCACCTACCTTAAGAAAAACAAAGGTGTTGCTGTGCTTGGCTTGTCAGATAAAGTCAATCTGCAAAAGATTTTCAAAAAAGCAAAAATAAAACCAAAGCAAACCTTTAAACTCCACGTCCATAAATCAATGGATAAGATTGTGTGCTTATTTTAATCCTTTAAACTTGTGCTTTCTGAGCTTTTTCTCTATCGCTGCAATGGCCAGTGTTGTTTTAAGCACTGCGTCAGGGCTTAAACTAATAGAATCTATGCCGCAGCTGACCAGGAATTGCGCAAATTCAGGATAGGTTGAGGGAGCATCGCCGCAAATGCCGATTTTTCGCTTGTGTTTTTTTGCCATGTGGATAACATAGTGCACTAAGCGCTTGACTGCTTCATTGCGTTCGTCATACAAATCAGAAACAAGTGCTGAATCTCTGTCCAATCCTAATGTTAACTGTGTCAGATCATTGGTTCCTATGCTGAACCCGTCAAATACTTTGGCAAATTCTTCTGCTAAGACGACATTGGCTGGTATTTCGCACATCACATACACTTGCAGGTCGTGCTTGCCCTGCACTAAGCCATTTTTGCGCATTTCTGCAATGACTTTTTTGCCTTCAGCAACTGTTCTGCAGAATGGAATCATTAATTTGATGTTGGTAAGCCCAAATGCTTCGCGTGCTTTTCTGATGGCTTTGCATTCGAGGGCAAAGGCGTCTTTGTATTCTGGGCTGTAGTATCTGCTTGCGCCTCTCCAGCCTATCATGGGGTTTTCTTCTTTGGGCTCATAGGCTTTGCCGCCAATAAGGTTAGCATATTCATTGCTTTTGAAGTCACTCATGCGCACAATGACGTCGTTAGGGTAGAATGCTGATGCTATATTGCTCACTCCGCGTGCCAGCTGGTCAACAAAGAATTGTTTTTTGTCTTTGTATGCTGCAGTAAGCTTGTCTATTTCTGCTTTGACATCTTTAGGCACTTTTGGGTAATCAAGCAGTGCTTTTGGATGGATTTTGATATAGCCATTGATGATAAATTCTTCTCGCGCCAGCCCAACCCCTGAATTTGGGATGAAGCTTTGCTCAAAGGCTTCTTCTGGGTTGCCGACATTCATCATTATTTTGGTTCGTGTCTGGGGAATCTTTTTCAGGTCTGTTTTTTTCACAGTGTATTTGAGCAGGCCGTGATAGATTCTGCCTTCTTCTCCTTCGGCGCAGCTGACAGTGATTTTTTGGCCATTTTTTATGTGCTTGGTGCCAGTGAGGGTTCCGACAACGCACGGAATGCCTAATTCTCGGGAAACAATTGCTGCATGGCAGGTTCTGCCGCCTTGGTTAGTGACAATGGCTGATGCCATGCGCATGATGGGCACCCAGTCAGGGTCTGTCATTTCTGTTACTAAGACTTCCCCTTGCTTGAATTGCTTGATGTCTTTCACGTTTTTGATAACATGTGCTGTGCCTTGGCCTATTTTATTGCCAACACTTTTTCCTGTGGCGATTATTTTTCCTTTTTGTTGTAATGAAAATTCTTCTAGCATATGGCGTGCTTTTTGTGATTGTACTGTTTCAGGGCGTGCTTGCACAATAAATAATTGTTTGAGCTTGCCGTCTTTTGCCCATTCTAAGTCCATGGGGGTCCATTTGCCGCGTTTTTTTGTGTAGTGTTCTTCTATGAGCGCGCCCCACTTGGCTAATTGCAGTGCTTCATCGTCTGTCATGCAGAACTGTGAGCGTTCTTCTTGCGGCACTGGTATGTTTTTAGTTGGGTGTTTGCCATCTTCGGTGTATACCATGCGCAGTTCTTTGCTGCCAAGGCTTTTTGAGATAATGGGCCTGTAGCCTTTTTTCAGTGTTGGCTTGAAGATGTGGAATTCATCTGGATTGACTGCTCCTTGCACTACATTTTCTCCAAGGCCGTACGCTCCGGTGACATAGACCACATCAGGAAAGCCTGTTTCAGTGTCTAAGGTGAACATGACGCCAGAAGAAGCTAAATCTGATCTGACCATTTTTTGCACGCCAATGCTCAGGTAGACTTTGAAATGGTCAAAGCCTTTTTCTTCCCGGTACACAATGGCTCTGTTGGTAAATAAGCTTGCAAAGCAGTTCTTGCACGCATCAATCAAGGCATGTTCGCCGCGAATGTTCAGGTAGGTTTCTTGCTGGCCTGCAAAGCTGGCATCAGGCAGGTCTTCTGCTGTTGCTGAGCTTCGCACTGCCACATCAACATTTTTGTCTTTGTATTTTTTGCTGAGTTTCTTGTATGCATCATGGATTGCTTTGTATAATTCAGGCGGAAAATCGCATTTTCTGATGATGTCCCTGACTTTTCTGCCGCGCTCAGATAGATTTGCCATGTTTTTGACATTCAGTCCTTTGAGCGCATCTTTGATTTCCTGCTCAACACCTGCTTTTTTCAGCAAGTACTGGTAGGCGTAGGCGGTGACAGCAAAACCAAAGGGTATGCGGACCTTTTTTTTCGTGAGCTCGCGGTACATTTCGCCCAGGGAGGCGTTTTTGCCGCCAACGAGCGGAACATCTTCTATCTTAAGCTCGTCAAACCAGAGAATAAACTGCTTTGATTTGTCCATTACAACCTCTTTTTGCTTATTTCATCTTTTGAGCTTTATAAAGCTTATTGCTTCTTTGTGAGTGAGAAAACCTTTTAAGCTAGTTATTTTTTGAAGTGCGTATGACCAAAGAGGCGCTGATACAGTATTGGAAGAAAAACAAGGTAGTTACTGATGCTGCTGTGCTGGATGCATTCAAAAAAGTGTCTCGCGAGCAGTTTGTGCTGCCTCAGTACAAAGAGCATGCGTATGATGACAAGGCTTTGCCGTTGCTGGAAGGCCAAACCATCAGCCAGCCTACAACAGTAGTGCTCATGCTGCAGGCTTTGGAAGTAACGCAAGGCATGCACGTGCTTGAGATTGGCGCTGGCAGTGGCTATAATGCTGCACTGCTTTCAGAGCTTGTTGGTTCTCAAGGAAAAGTTATTACCACGGAGATTGTGCTTAAGCTGGCGAGTTTTGCACAGAACAATTTGAAAGAATATGCGAATGTTACGGTGTTGGGCATTGATGCTTCGCAGGGTTATGAAAAAGAAGCGCCCTATGACAGAATTATCTGCACTGCTGCTTCCCCTGAGGTTAATGAAAACCTTGTTAAGCAGCTCAAAGAAGGCGGTATCATAGTTATTCCTGTTGGCCCGCAGTATGGTCAGAAGATGATTAAGGGCAAAAAGGTTCGTGGTGAGCTGCAAACAGAAGAATTAGGTGAATTTATGTTTGTTCCATTGACTGGAAAAGCAGGGCAAAAATAAAGAAAAAAATATTGGCCTTATGCTTGGGCCAATGAATAGATTGCTTTCAGTGCAACAACCAGTGCTGCTGGTGCAACAAAGGCTACAATGTTCTCTAGTATTGCCAGAATAACTGTTCCCAGTGCGGGGAGTGATCCTGCGCTGCCTGCAATCAATAAGGCTACTGCTGCTACTAAGAACTCTACTGTTTCTCGTTCTGTTATGTTCAGGAATCCGACTATCAGTCCAAGGATTACCAGAACCCATGTTACCGTTGGTGTTTGCATGGTGGGCATGAGTCCTGCAAGTACTGCAAGGATAACACCAATAATAAATGCCCAACTTCCTAGTTTTCGAGCCATTAAAGCCACCTCCACTAATTTACTCTATAAACAAGAATTTAAGTTAAAAATTTTTAGTACCACCACTAAGATACGATATTCAAAATATCGTGGGCATCTTTGCTGCTTAAGTAGAGCCTGAACTTCTCGCCGCCTTTGGTGAGGAATACTAATTTGAGCTGCTGTGCTTCTCTGCTGCTCACTCTTGCCAATTTGTCTGCTTCGATCAAGCCATAGGGATACCCGATGAAGACAGGGTCAATGCTGTTCTGCTGCAATGCCCCTAATGCAGTGCGTACATCGCCATAATGATCGATCCTGAATACGTGCTTGCTTGCAGGATGGAACTTGGCAAAGCCAGTTGAGCCGCAGGGATAATACCAGCTGCCCTGCGGGCTGATGGCATTAAGCACAGTGACTGCACTATTGCCTGCATCAGTGAGCAAGCTCACGGTCTTTGCAAGGCCAATGATGGTCTTGCCCTTCGATTGCGCTAAGCACTGTTTTTCTTGATCTGTTTGCGCTTCTAAATCACCATCGCGCACAATAATGTCTGCAGTAAGTTCTGTCAAATGCTTCAGTTCTGCATATTTTCTCACTAACTCGCCTGCTTGCGCTGGCTCTAAGCGATGGTTGTTGGTTAGTTTTGGATCTAAACTGTTTATTTCTTGGACCGTGAGATCAGTATCAAAGTTTTCTATGTCATATACTATCTTGCCTGAAACATTTTTTGCTGTTATGAGGCTATAGAATTCTTTTTTCTGGCTTGCAATGCGTTTGTTGTCCTTATAGGTGCAGGAATACACACGAATAAATTGCAAACTGAAGTTTGCAGCTCCAAGCAGTTCTGCATTGCCGCCGTCAACAAAGCTTATGGTTTTGTTTTCAGCTTGCGGCAGTGGCTTGAAATTGTTTGGGTCAATGACTGCCTTAGTGCCGTCAGCAAGGATGATGTGCTTGCCCCCCTTGCTTACTTTTTCCTTGAGCGTGTCCAGTATTTTTTTGTAAATCATTTGATAAGGAAATATTCATAGGCAGTTGTGCCGGTTACCATGATGGAGGTTACGATAATGCCTGCAATGAGAACGCCGATAATGGCAGCTCTCATAAATTCTTTGAATTCATAGCCGAGCACAAATGCGCCAATGCTGCCCGTATACACGCCTGAGCCAGGAAAGGGTATGCCAATGAACAAGGCCAAGCCCATGACGCCGTACTTGTGCACATAGGGGTGCACTTTTTTTTGTGCTTTGTTGACTGTTTTGTGATAAAACGTCTTGAATTTTTTTGATTTGCAGAACACATGCACTACTTTGTGCAGGAAAAACCAGATGATGGGTGCAATGATGATATTGCTGATAACTGCTATGGCAAATATCAGGCTCCAGTGCCAGTCAAGATTCAGGATACCATACGGTATGCCTGCTCTGAGCTCAAATACAGGGCTCATGCTGAGCAGGATTAGCCAGAGTACTTGCATGCTACCACCCGTGTCTTGATATGCTCTTGTTTTTTCATGAATGTGATTGCTTCTTGCGGTGTTGTATAGCGTCGCTTGACCTGCGCAACAATCCTGCCTTTTTTGATGCTGGTTTTTTTGTGCTTTTTCTTAAAATGCTGAACGGCAATGGCGATTGATTTGGGCGGTCCTATGCGTTCTTCTGTTGCTGATAGTTTTTTGTGTTTGATGACAAACCAAAACACTGCTTTGGTGGCTGTAGGCCATTCCCAGCCGCTGTCTATAAGGCCAAAGTCCCTGAAGGCGCTTCTGAAGTACTCAAAGGCTTTGAGGAGCTTGGTGCCCACAATATCTTCTTTGCCGCGCTTGGCAGTGACGTCAATCTTAACTAAGGTTCCTTTTTTTGCCAAGGCAGTGAAGTCTGTTTCTTTTTTCACAAAAAACTGCTCGCTTGGTTTTTTCAGAAAGGCTTTTGCTGCGCTGACAAATGCTTCAAGCTGATTGTGCTTCAGCGCTGCTGCAGCATTGCGTTCTGGCTGCACAGGGTCAATCAACACTAACGGACTGTGCAGTTTGCTTTTGTTCATCATCAACAAGGCCTTGCCTTTGTACTTGTTATGGTAATCGATGACCACTTTTGGCTTCCATTTGGCTGCTGCTTTCAGCAGTGGCAGAAATCCTTTGTAGTGAATGACTAAAATGTCAACTACATGGCCTGAAAAGCCCCTGATATAGCTTTCTGCGCCGTATACGCCTTGTGCTTTGCAGAATTTTTTAGCAAGCATGATATCCTGCTTGTATTTTTTGCCTGCTTTGTTGACCCAGTTGACATGCAAGGGGCTGAAATCAGTTACGTTCAGGGCTTGCTCTGGTTTTTTGATGTCCCGCACAGGCACAATCTCATATTTGACATGGTTTTTGACCCAGAAATAATCTCTGCTGCCATGCAGTCTGGTTGGCTTGAACTTTTTCAGTGCTTTTCCTAAGAGCGTGCTGAGCTTGCGGTCATCGTACTGCAATGCAAATTTCACAAAAATATCAACATCATAGTCTCCTTTGAGCCAGGTGTTTTTTGCAAAGCTGCCGCCCAAAACTGCTGTTGCCTTGATCTTCTTTTTTTTCAGCTCAGCATTGACTGCTTTGAGAAACTGCTGCACTGCTGCAGGTTTTTTTTTGTCGGGCGTGATGTCAGCAAGCACCTTTTTGAGGAGTTTCATAGTCTTCTGAACAGGAGGGTGTGTATAAAAATCTTTTTATACTACTGGAGGATTATGTATATAAAAAGAGGTACGTATGGTTGAAGCATTAACGATTATTACTGCTATCAGTGTCTTATTGCTGGTGGGCATTGTCTGTTCTGCTGTTGCCAAGCGCATTGGCCTGCCTGATGTTCTGCTCTTATTGCTTGCTGGCGTGCTGATTGGGGTGTTTCAAGAGCGCTGGTTTTGGTTTGTTGACTTTCCCATACTGTTCTTGACCACTTTGAGTTTGCTGGCGCTGGCCTTGGTGGTGTTTGACAGCAGTGCGCGCTTGCGCTTGCGCGAACTTGACACGTTGTCCATGAAGGCCCTGAAGCTGGTGGCAGTCTTTACGCTTGTGTGTTTTGCGATTATGACCTATGCAAGCTATTTGCTGCTTGACATTTCTTGGAGCCTGGCCCTGCTGTTCACTGCCATGATTGTGGGCACCAGCCCTGATATTATGCTGAACATTACTGATATCAAACATAAGATTGTGGGCATTCTCAAGCTTGAGTCAGTGTTTAACACGCCTTTGGTGGTGTTGCTGCCGTTTATCTTGGTTGATTTTATTCGCGGTGTGGGCGAAACCACTGCTGTTAGCGGCTTGCTTTCACCTTTCTTAGTTAAGGTCGTTATGGGCTTGGGTGCAGGTATTTTCATTGGCATCATCTTGTTCAAGCTTATGCAGAAAGCGTATTCGCCCTTATACTCGCCCTTGGCGGTTATTGTCAGTGCCTTATTGACGTTTGTGCTTGCAGAGAATCTTGGCGGCAATGGGGTCTTGGCAGTGATTACGCTGGGTGTTTTCTTTGGCAATGTGGGCTTGAAAGAAAAGCTGCAGTTGCTCAGCATTGAATCAGTCTTCTCAAAAGCCATGTTTATTTTTGTGTTCCTGCTCTTGGGCATCACCCTGAAGCTGCCCGTAACCGGTGAATTTATTGTTCGCTCACTGATATTGTTTGTCGTGTATGTCTTTGTCAGGCTCATCGCCGTCAATGTCAGCTTTAGAAAAGAAAGCCTGACCAAGCGGGAAATCTGGTTCTTGGCCTTGAACGCGCCAAAAGGTATCAGCACTGCTGCAGTGGTGTTCATCTTTGCAATCTATAACACTGCTGGCACGATTTATTATATTCCTGGCATCAGTGTGGTGCTTGACACCACCTTGGTGTTCATTCTGTACTCCATTGTGCTGTCTGCCATTGTATGCAGCATGGCAAAGTATTTTATAGTGCCAAAAAAGCTGAGATGATATGCACAGGATTATTCTGGACACAGACTTTTTAGTGAACTGCGCTGATTTTGGTATTGATTTTGCCACTGAATTACGGCGCATTTGCGATTTTCAGTTTGAAATTGCTGTTCTGGATAAAACCCTTGATGAGCTTGATGCAGTCATTGAGAAAAAGAAAAAAGCAGCTGCAGCAAAACTAGCTAAAACCATGATAGAAAAGCTTGGTGTTACGATTATTGCAACAGCTCAAGACAAGCATGTTGATGAATTGATTCTTGATATGGCTGACAGCACTACGGTGGTGTGCACGCAGGACCTGGAGCTGCGCAAGAAATTAAAAGACTGCGGTATTAAGGTCGTGGTTGTAAGGCAGAAGAAGTATTTGGCAATGCAGCAGTAATGTTCGCTTCTGATGGTGCTATTCTAGAACAGATATCTTTAAATTACACCCATTTTTTTATTTGTGCATGGGTGGCGTTGACGAATATTTACAAGAAAAAGGCTTTAATTCTATTGATGCATACGTAGGACACTGCATGGCTGAAGGGGTTAATCCGTTTTTCAGCACTGATGCTCACTTTGTTGACTTATATGAACGCAAGTACGTTGAGCCTGGCCAGACCATTCGAGTTTCATACGCAGGCGATTGGGAAGAGCTCTATAGTGTAACAGAAAGCGGCACCTTGCTTGCTCTTGGCCAAGCAGCTGCAGAGCGCGGCGAAGGCCCATTTGAAATCAGCGATGTGCTCTCAGAAGAGCACGGCCTTGAAGGCTGGCAGATTGAAGGATAGTAGTCACTTCTCAGTGACTAAAATAGAAAGGTTTAAATACTAGTTCTTTCATACTAAAAACCACCATGACAATACTATCAAGATTGTGGAGTACAGAAAGCGATTTTGGTAGTGAAACCTTCTATAAGTACGATAATAAACGTTGAGTCTGAGCTTTTCTTAAGACTTGATCAAGAAAACTTCTTGATGAAGCTATAGAATTGTGCTCATTCTCAACCTGAAAAAAACTACTTGCCAGAAGGCTATGGAACAGCTTGCAACTTACTGCAGGAGGAAAAACACAATGACAGGATTTGATAGCTACAGCTCTAGACCTGATGAACAGTTGTGGTCAATGAGAGCACGACTGATGCCGCTAGATGAATTGCGGCAAGTTGAACGGCTTTGCCGATTGCGAAGCTGGCTTCCTATTAGGTATTCCTCTAGCGTGCAGGTACTTCCTGGACCATTAGAATGGCGGGAACTTCGGCACATCCGCCGCGCACGAGTCAGTGCAAAGCGGGCTGAACGAAGTTTAAGCGAACGCTTAGAATAGCCATGCAGGCTTAAAACGCGGAGAAAATCAAAATGACATCAAGTGAACACGGTGCAAGCGTAGTAATTGCGCAGACGTACACATCGAGCCTTAAAGAGATAGAGGAAGCTATAGGATCCTCACCTCATCAAATCAGATATTCAACTCCAGAACAGGTTCAGAGTAAGATGTATTGGGGGCATGGAAAACGCCCTCATCTGTTTATCTCGGGCTCACTCATCCCTGAAGAGGCTAGACGTAAGTTAGGACAGGCAAGTGGCCAAGGCAAAGAGGCTTGGGATAAGCAGTTCGATGCTCTGACCTTTGAGGAACAACTTCAAGCCATCTGGTGGTGGTGGGACGGAAAAAGCGGCTTTGAATGGGCTCAGGAAATACAGCAAGATCACTACCCTTCAACGCTGGCACTGGGGTACTCTCATTTACTTGAACAGGAATTTGTTGAGGAACATTTTTTCCACGGAAGAATTCCAAGGGAAGAGGGCATACCTTCATGCCTCGTAGAGCTCTTGCAAGAGCCTGAACTGAAGCAAATCATTGAAAGCAGAGAATGGGAAACTCTGAGAAGCAGACATCCAGGAATTAC